>NZ_JAGJEF010000069.1:0-27509 GCF_018100875.1 Pseudoalteromonas sp. MMG012 | reverse complement strand
TTATTTCTCTCATAGAAATTTATTCTAAACTGCATTCATATTCGGGCATACCAAAACCTGCGACAATTGTTGCGAAGGAGAGAAAAGTTGAAAACACCTTGGTTAAATTAAAATCTAAAAATCATAATTATTTAGATGGGATTTCAAAAGAAGATTGGTATTTTGGTATGGAAGAGTTAACTGAGTTGACTCTTATGTACGAGAAAAATCTACCATCAAACAAAAAAGCACAGGATTTCAAACTATGCAGTGCAATTTATGAAGCAGAAAACGAATATCGTACCAACTCATTATAGACGAGGTTGTTACCCTATGAACGATAGGTTTATGGCTTAAATTATTTACACATGTCGGTATATGCTTACTCTATAGTGCGAGGTTGATTAATGACCAAGCGTAACTGTTCGATAAGCCATTGGTGGATTTTACTTTGGCTACTACGAGGATGCCATGCAACAATGACTTCAAAGGGTGGTGGCAGAGCCTCTACTTCCAATATTGATACCTTGTTGTTTGGCAGTAATCTTGATGGAAAAAAAGCGATTAAATCCGTCGCATATAATAAATCAGGCACGGATGAAAAGTTGGGTACAGACATGATGATGTTTCTTTTTAGTCCAAGATTAGCAAACCATTGATCGTGCGAACCTTTTAGATTTGCCCTCGATGGTGAGACTACTAATTGGGGTTGCTTCGCGATATCGGCTATGCTCAGGGTGTTTTGGTTCAACGACGACTGCCTGCTTGCCACACATAAATGTTGCTCTGCGAATAACAATTCATAAGGTAAATTATCAGGGATAAAGTCAGGAAAGCTGATCAGTAAATCCAACTGTCCCGAACTCATTAATTCAACCACGTTGTCACTTGCAAAGTCTTGCACAATGAGTTTTAAACTTGGCGCTTGTGCCCTAACAATACTTAACACTTCAGGTAATAAAGCTTGAGTAGCGTAGTCGGTTGCACTGATAGAAAATACGCCTTGATAGGTTGCAGGCTCAAAATGCTCTGGCTTAACAATGTCCTCGAGCTGAACCAGCACCTCTGCTATCGGGGCTTCTAATGCGAGTGCCCTGGGTGTGGGTACCATTTTATTACCTTGGCGAACAAATAGGCGGTCGTCCAGAATGTCCCTTAGCTTCTTTAACTGTTCACTGATCGCTTGTTGGGTTAACCCAACCTTCTGTGCCACTTTACTCAAATTTTGTAGCGCGAGTAGCTCACTTAAAATGCGTAATTGCTTTATTTCTAATTTATGTAAACCACTCATATTTGTTACCCATAAAAACAAACCTTGTTTCTATTTGTATCTTAGCGCAGCTAAGCTAGCGGCTCAAATTAAATTGGCTGTGTTACAGCGTGTTTTATCGCGCTTTGGCAGTATTAAAAAAATTGGTCTAAGTAAGATGTTACGCAGGCTGAGTAGATAAGTAGGAATAGGCATGCTAAAAGAAAATATTGGCACCCAAGCTCTTTTTGACCGCACCACTTTGGGCCCGTACGAGTTGAAAAATCACATTGTAATGCCGCCATTAACGCGTTCAAGAAGCTCTCAGCCGGGTAATATTCCAAATAAATTGATGGCTGAGTACTACGCGCAGCGAGCGGGAGCGGGTTTTATGGTAACTGAAGGCACACAAGTAGAACCTAGAGGGCAAGGTTACGCTTGGACGCCAGGTATTCATTCACCAGAGCAAGTGGAAGGCTGGAAACTAGTAACTGATGCAGTACACAAAAATGGGGGGATTATTTTTGCACAACTGTGGCATGTAGGTCGCGTATCTCATACAAGTTTACAACCTGACAATGGTAAGCCTGTTGCACCATCGGCCATGGCTGCCGATGCCGTTAAGGTTTTTGTTGAAACAGCGCCAGGTGAGGGGGATTTGGCCAACCCCAGCGAGCCTCGCGCGTTGCAAACCTCCGAAGTAAAAGATTTAGTGAACATGTATGCAGCTGCGGCACAAAATGCACTGAATGCGGGCTTTGATGGCGTTGAGTTACATTGTGCCAATGGTTATCTGATTAATCAGTTTATTTCTGAACATACAAATCAACGTACGGATGAATATGGTGGCTCGCTTGAAAATCGTTTAAGATTTTTAAAAGAAGTCGTTGCGGCTGTCAGTCAGGTGGTTGGCGCGAGCCGAGTAGGGGTTCGCTTTGCGCCGCTATTTGAAAGTACCACTGAGCAGCGGGTATATTTAGGATTGGTTGAACCAGATCCGTTAAAGACCTACACCGCTGCAATTAGATTATTAGAAGAGGCCGGATTGGCATATTTATCGATTGCCGAAGCTGATTGGGAAAATGCCCCTGATTTACCGGTGGCGTTCTATCAGACCGCCCGTCAGCTATTTTCAGGCAAGATCATTTACGCAGGTAAATATACGGTTGAAAAAGCACTAAGAATATTACATGAAGGCTATGGCGACCTTTTTGCATTTGGACGACCATTTATCGCTAACCCAGACTTACCTGAACGGATAAAAAACAATTGGCCAATGAATCAAGTGGATCCTACTACTATGTATGGCGGTTCAGAGGCGGGTTACAGTGATTACCCGACTTATCATCAGGATAAAAGTGCATAGAGACCAATATGAGAGGCTAAAGCCAGCTTGTAGGATTACAGCGTACGCGCATGCGACAATAAAATCACAGGAAGGCTTATAGATGTAACGCCTTCCTGTGGTGAATGCTAGTTGTTTTTAAGCAGAACTTGCCCACTAAGCGCGTTTGTGTGAATGGTATTGTGAATGGCAATCTTGCCATTCACAATAACCGTATGAACACCCTTTGAAATAGCATCCCAATGTTGGTAATCGGCCTCACCTTGAAATGTATTTGGGTCGAATATGGTTATATCTGCGGCAAAATCAAGTTTGATTTTACCTCTATTATCCAGCCCAAGTATGTTCGCCGTCAGCGTTGTGCTGCGGTTTAGATACTCTGTTAAAGTGAGCCATTTTTTCTCTTTAACATATTGGTGATACTTCTGTGCAAATGATGCGAACTTCCTCGGATGCCCATTCGTACCATCTGAGGAAGTGACGACCCATGGTTGGGTCATAAATGCAGTTAAGTCTGACTCAGCCATATTGAATGACGCAACACGTACATCTCCTTGCTGCACTAACTGTATGGCTGCATCGATAGGTGACATGGCAAGCATATTGGCAACCTCAGCGAGGGTTTTACCAACATACTGAGTGTTTTTACATTCAGTGATTAAGAGCGCCTTTGGCCCGCCACGCATGCGCAAACTCTCCGCTATTTCTTTGTGTAACCGAGCCTGCAACTTTGCTGAATTTAACCTTTGATAAAACGCCTGTTTCGAATCAGCCATGGCCCATTTAGGCATAATTGCATTATGTAATTTTGTACCAGATGCTAACCAAGGGTATTGATCTGCGGTGATTCTAAGGCCGTTATGACGAGCTAGCTCTATTAGTTTGATCACTGCAACGCTTTGACCCCAGGCATCTACGCCTAACGCTTTTATATGCGCAATATGTAGTGGTAATTGGGCTGATTTAGCAATGGTTATTGCTTCTTTAACGGCTTGTACAATACCTATCGAGAATGTGCCTTCATCTCTTAAATGTGTTTCGTAAATCCCGCCGTATTTAGCGGCAATTTTAGCGAGCGCAATAACTTCTTGTGTATCAGCATAGGTTTGAGGTACGTAGTATAATCCGCTTGAAAATCCAAGTGCCCCTGCTTGCATGGCATGTTCTACCAGTGATTGCATTTCACTTATTTCAGCTTGGGTTGCTGCACGCTTTGCTTTGCCCATTACCGCTTTTCTGACGCTACCATGGCCGACGAAAAAAGCGGTGTTTGTGCCAATACCTTGCGTTGTCAACTGTTGCACTAACGGTGTTATTTTGTATGTCCCACCACCATCATTACCGTTCACAACGGTTGTGACCCCTTGGGTTAAATAATTTAAATTTGCATTTTTATCGCTACTTTTGAGTTCTGATAACGAATGAGTGTGGGGGTCTATAAATCCTGGTGATACGATTAATCCTTGCGCATTGATAATGGTTTTAGCTTTCACATTATGAGTGCCGCTTGGGTGTATTTCGCATATTGTATTACCACATACTCCAATATCGAGTTGTTTGAGTTTTTGTTCTTGGCCTGTAAATACTAGGCCTGATTGGATCAAAATATCCACGCTTTTTTGTGGCTCAAATGGCGCGGTTGTGCAACCACAGAGCAATACGGCATACAGTGGCAGTAATCTTACTATGCTCATATTAAAGCGCCTCTGTGTTTAGCAATGTGCTCATAAGCGTATTAGCCGCAGTACGTGCAATAACATTGATTCTATCTCGGTCGGTGTTGTCACCCATTTCATAGGTAACAGCGTGTACTCGATACGTATCAGCAATATATTGCTTAAACACGCCTCTATCGGGATTGTTACCTGGTTTTTGTATAACATTAAAATCGGGGAGTGCGTGAGCCAACTTGTCTAACCATTGTTGTGTCAGTAGTGGGTTAGTTACCTGATAGTTATGTGGCATAGTATAGAAAATGTCTTTTCGGGTGGAATGAAAGTCAATTGCGTAAGCGATTTTGTGACCCTGTTTAACTAATTGAGTTAAATAATGGTGTACTGCCTGTGTTTCTGGCTGTTTAAATGTTTTCCAATCACGGTTTAGGTCAACGCCATTGGCATTATGTCGCCAATTACCTAACGCAACACCATCGGGGTTTACGTTTGGGATAACTAAAATATTATATTGCGAGCGAAAATGTTGTGCGTGTTCAGTATTAGCCAGTAAAGTGTCAGTAAATGGAAACAATGCCAAGGCACCTGTAATTTCAGGCGGGTGTTGTCGACCAAGTATCACAACCCATTGTTTAGAATTATTAGACTGAACAATCGCTTTAATTGGACGCTTGGCAACGGAGTTTCCAATAGTCATTACTTTAGCAGCAGAATTTTGCGAGACTTTTTCTAACCATGTGTCGTAATTGGCATTGGTAATGATTTCTTGTCCGGCAATGTAAGTCGGTTTGTCGGTTATGTTTAGGTCGAATTTCATTACCTTGTTATCGTGTCTAACGGGAAGAGGCTGCCATTGTGTCGGTGCGTTGTGTACATCTACCTTCATTTTGGGCAGATATCGGTTAGTGCCTCCTTCTACATGTATTTCAATATGAATTGTGTGAGCAGAAACAGATGAAACATTGAACGCGTACCATGGACTGTTATTTATGGGCTCGTTCTCAGGTATAAGGGTCAGTTTATAGGTGTTCTTAGAAAGTTGCTCGCATCTATCTAATCGTCCCATTGGAAAATTGTGGTCAAACTTAACCTGAGAAAACTGACAAGTTTGAGCGTGGGCTGTTGCCCCAATACTATTTGTAATGTTTTTACAACCAGGTAAACTCAACGCTGATAAGACACATGCGCCAAAGAAAAAATAATTGTTCATAAAAGGCCTACTTTTTAAGGCGGCACTTACGAGGGCCGCCATTATTATTGAATCAACTAGAAAGATGCACTGATACTGGCATATAAATACCGACCTCGGTTGGAGTGTAGGCTGCCGAAATAACCATGTGCTAACTCATCAGCAATTGGCGGTTGCGCGTCAAATAGGTTTCTTATGCCAAGTTGTATCTTGGTACCGCTTAACTGTGACATTTCTGAAAATTTGTAACTGGCATGTGAGTTCCAAGTTTTGAAGCTTTTAACAGGCAGTGTTTGCACCTCGCCGCCAACTTCTGCTGTGGTACTGGTATCGGTGATGGGTCCCGTGTAATTGTAACTGATCCCTGCATTCCATTGGTCTTTTTGCCAATTCAACTCAATTTTAGCGCGTAATTTGGGACGGCCATTTTGTAATAATAAATCACCGGCACCAGAGACATTACGATCAGCCGGAACGGCACTATTACCCGCGTGCTGAGCCGCGATTATTTGTGTCGATATAGGATCTGCGACTTGTTCAAATTTAAGTAGTTTGGCGGTATTTCCTAATAACTCCCATTGGCCCCATTGAGTGTCAATTGTATACACGAAAGACAAATCAACACCTTCAATTTCTCGAGTGTTTAAATTCATATAAGTGTTGTTGATATGAATGACTTCTCGCGTTATTGGATCACGAACAACAGCGTCATTTTGACTGCCCTGACTACGCAACAAGCCATCATAAAGTAAGTGGGAAGCGCCCGGTAAAATACCGACGAGACTTTTTTGTTTAATGCGCCATGTATCTGCAGTAAAGGTGAGGGAGTCTGTGGGTTCAAGCACAAATCCATAAGAGATATTACTTGACTCTTCCGGCTCTAAGTCATTAGAACCGCTACGAATATCACTAATACCATAACTGTCATCTAGAATTGGGTCATAGAGTGAGTTACTACGAGGCACGGCTTCAGCGGTGATTTGGGGGAGCCCTGGAGCCCTAAACCCACCAGCGTAAGATGCACGTAAACTGATCCAGTCGACAGGCTCCCAAAAAACGGCCACTTTAGGCTTTAGTGCATCACCAACATCTGAAAAGTGCTCGTATCGTGCCGCAATTTGTAGCTCTAATATTTGTTCTGCAGAGTCAATGAGTGGCAGCAATACTTCTCCATATGCTGAGAACACATTTCTACTTCCGCTTGAATCAGGTGTTGGGCTGCTGCCTAATACATCACTGCCAGACAATTGTTTACCTGTGATTTGGTCGATAAATGGGTGGCTCCCATCTAATAAACTATCACGGTCATCATCAAATGTTTCTCTTCTGAACTCAATTCCCATAGCAATACCAGCATCACCATCAGGCAAAGCAAAGAGTTGTCCATTACTCACTTTGAAATCAAAGGATGTTAAACTGGTTTTGGAATCGCGTGAAATGTCACTCATAAATGATGATACTACAGCTCTATTATTCAACGTGGTGTCTGCTGTGTTTGGGTTGCTTGGATCTGCTCCGGAAAACAAGTTATATGCGAGGTTTGTGTCTTGGCTATTAATTGCTTGTTGAAACTTACTTGCTTGCACTCGATTGGCAAGGTCGCTAGTTTGTGCTTCACTGTAAAATAGGGCTGTTTCCCAGTCCCAATTTGTATATTGCCCTTGTAAACCAATCAAAATGCGATAACTTGTGTCATCTACTTTTATATTTCTAGGGCCTGCATCTAACGGACGGTACCGATTCAGTTTTATTTCTTCATTAAATGGGTTAAATGCAGCATCCTTACTTATTACAAAGCGCTGAGCTGTGAGGTTATGGGTTTGCTCTCTCTCTCGTTTTGCTTGTGCTTGATAGTAAATGGCTTCTGAAAACAAAGACAAATTGTCAGAGAACTCATGAGTGAAATGGCCATATAAGTTAAGTCGTTGCACATCTGAAACCAATGATCTATGGGCCGCGCGGTCGAATCGGAGTGTTCGGGGGATGCCACCTGAATTCGCACAGACTGCGTCTGATACCTTCTTCTCGCACGCATTGTTATTAGCAGGACTCAGATGAAATAAGCCTAACGAATCAGAACGAAAATCCCCCCATGGGGTTGAGGTTGTGCGATTATCTAGTTGTGTATCACCAATAAATTCTTCTGGTAATGTTGAAAAATTACGTAAGTCGTGGCTTTGTGAATATGCCCGTTCACTTGCCATCATACCGTCTCGGTTATATAAGGTGACAGATCCTGTAAAGTGAGAGGCGTTGTCATTAAAGTTAAAGCCGGTTAAAAAGTTAATGGTTGATTCATTGAGGTTAGTCCCTTCTGATATGCCATGTTTAGCAGTAAACCTATTGCCTTCAAAGTCGCTTTTAAGTTGATAGTTAACAACGCCTGCCACTGCATCTGAGCCGTATATGGCCGCAGCGCCGTCGCGTAGAATTTGTAGTGATCTTAAGCCTGCTACAGGCAAAGTGTTTGAGTTAACAGTGCTAACGGGTACAAAGTTTTCTGATTGAGTACCTGGATGTGTAACAAGTCTTCTTCCATTCAATAAGGTCAGAGTGTTACCCGTACCAAGGCCTCGAAGGTTGATTGAAGACACATCCCCTCGGGCATCATTGACACCACCGTTACCCGTTGATGCACCAAAGTTCACTTGTCCCATTTGTGGAATAGAGCGAATTAAGTCATCTCCAGTCATTGCTCCACTGTTTTGGATGTCAATATCTGTCAGTGTTGTAACGGGCAGTGCACCGACATCTGCGGTGCGTTTGATGTTGGAACCAATTATCGAAATTTTTTCAATGTCAGCCTGGTTATTATTGTTTGCGAAGGAGGTGTTTGGCACGATAGCCGCGAGAAGACAGACACTTATATAGCTTAAGCGAGGTGTTGAGTTTTGCTCTGTTTTATTTCTTATCATGATAGCCCCTGTACACTTTATGTCATTGTTGTTGTTTCTTGACTACTAACATTGGCGAATTATTAGATGACTTACAATTGACACTTCGTTTACATGTCATAACCTTTGGTTATGACCTCGGATAATAATATAAAAACCAGCATGACTGTGTGCATGTTAAGTTTATTTTAGGGAATACTCGTAGCATTGATAATAACAACAATAAGGCAAAGTTTATGAATAAAATAGCGTATAAAAGTGTGCTTTCAGGGGGGGTCTTTTTGATGGCCATTGTAGTGGGGTTATACGTTAATGCGTTTATACCAAAACAGTGGGTTGAACAAATTTATCATTATGATGTGTTTGAAAATAAACAAGGGCAACCGAGTTATATTTTTAAAGGGCAAGCGCAGATAATTGATCAGATAACACCTTATGCAGACTCAGTTTTGACGCAAGAACATTTAAATAATTTAACTGAGAAGCCAGCCATCGCCAGTCAGTGGGTTGAGTTAGATAATGGTGATATTGCACAGTTAAAGCCGGTGTTTCATTTTGGTTTTTGGTCGTTGATGCCTGCTGTGATTACCATATCCTTATGCTTACTAACGAGAGAACCTCTAAGCGCATTATTTTCAGGGATAGTTACGGGGGCGTTTAGCTTGGGTCTATTTGATATCACAGATGGTGTGATCATACCTTACCTTGCAAATCAAAGTAGTGTTGGTTTGTTGATATTATATTTGTGGTTATTGGGAGGGTTATTGGGGGTATGGTCAAAGACCGGTGCGGCGCAAGCTTTTGCTAACTTAATGACTCGGCATTGTGTAAAAGGCCCGCGCTCTGCAAAAGTGATTACGTGGTTATTGGGAGTACTGTTTTTTCAAGGTGGCACAATGAGCACCGTATTGGTCGGCACGACGGTAAAGCCATTTGCCGATAAAGCAAACGTCAGTCACGAAGAAATGAGCTATATCGTAGACTCAACGGCATCACCTATTGCAGCGGTATTAGCCTTCAATGCGTGGCCAGCGTACGTACAAGCATTAATTTTTGTGCCAGGGGTGGCTTTTTTAGCAACTGAATCTCAGCGTATCGCATTTTTCTTTGCGAGTATCCCTTTTAGCTTTTATGGTCTACTTGCCGTTTTTGGCACATTGTTATTGAGTTTTAATATTACTCGGTTTTCCGGTAAAAGAATTAGAATGGCTCAACAGCGTGCACTAAAAACAGGCAAGTTAGATGCTGACGGCGCAACACCATTAAGTGCTAGAGAGCTTCACTCTACAGATGTGCCACCAGGTTATAGGCCTCACGCAATGGAGTTTTTGTTTCCGCTCATAACGTTAATTGGCATTGCCGTAGGCACTTTCGTTGTTTCAGGATCTCCTGAAGTAAATTGGGCGTTTTCTGCTGCGTTGTTAATAAGTATTGGGGTTGCACTTGGTAAAGGTATGATGTTGGTAGATGTAGTTGATGGGTTGGGTAACGGGTTAAAAGGGGTGGTATTAGCTTCTGTTATTTTGATGCTCGCGGTGGTGCTAGGGACACTGAGCAAAGAGCTAGGTGGAGGATTGTATTTGGTGAATTTATTAGGAGAGAGTATAGAGTATTGGATGCTACCGCTGTTGTTGCTGTTAAGTATGGTCATAGCCTTTTCTACCGGGACTAGCTGGGGGACTTATGCCATTGCTTTTCCTTTGGCAATGCCTCTAGCGTGGTCTGTTGGGCATGTGCACGGCCTACAAAATATTGAGTTGTATATGATGATCTGTTTTGCAACTGTGCTCAATGGCAGTATTTTCGGCGATCAATGTTCGCCTATTTCAGACACGACTATTTTGAGTGCGATGACAACCGGCTGTGATTTGATGGACCACGTAAAATCACAGATTGTGCCCGCAACATTTGCAATGAGCGCAGCGGCTGTGTTGTGGACTGCCAGTGTTATATTGTTTACTTAGGAGCCATTAATGCGTTTACGCCATATCGAAGTATTTTATGCTGTGTATACCACAGGCTCAATTACGAACGCCGCTAAGATATTACATGTGTCTCAACCATCGGTCAGTAAGGTGTTAGGTCACGCTGAAATGCAACTCGGTTTTCAGTTATTCAAACGATTGAAAGGGCGGCTGTTACCAACGAAAGAAGCTGATATGCTTTTTTCTGAGGTTGATAAAATTTATCACCAGCTGCGTTCTGTCAAAAATACCTCTGAGAATATAAAGAAACATGAATATGGAAATATTAATTTAGGGATCACACCGGCATTGGGTTTCCAATATGTACCAAAAGCGGTTGCAGCATTCCAAATTGAGAGTCCGCATGTCAATTTTCAGCTGCAAACTGTTCATAACGAAGCTATTTTACAAACGTTGTTAGAGCGAAAATGTGATGTTGCTTGCTTATTTTCACCGAATATTAGACCAGGGTTATCCTCAATTACATTAGCTAAGTCAGAATTGGTGATCGTATATCCTAAGTCAATGTTTGCGGGTGAACCTACGCAGTTATCTTTAGACCAATTGCGAGATAAACCGTTTATTGATATTGGCGATAGTGGTCCGCTTGGAGATTTACTATGGGCACGCTTGATGGAAGAGAATGTCTCGTTGACCTCGACTATACGGGTGCAAACCTACTTTTTTGCAGTACGCTTGGTTGCGCAAGGTGTCGGCTTGTGCGTAGTTGATAAGTTTACTGCGCTTGGCAACATGGATGAGACAATGGGAATGGCGTCTTTTGATAGGTCACTGAGTTTTGATGTAGAAGCGGTGTATTTAGAAAATCATGCTCTTTCTAATGTAGCTAGGCAGTTTATAGATATATTAAGTGAAACACTTTCAGAGGGTTAGATATAGGTATGCGTTAAGGTTATGACTAATAGAAACCTTCTAACTTCAAAATAATGGAAGATTAGATATGCTCAATGACTGATTGATTTTAAACCATTGGGAAGAGAATAATGATAATTCAAGCACCATATCTGGTCTTTTTGGGTGATGCCACAGACAAGCTATCAATTAAGATGGCACAAGGCGTCGCGGATTGGCGAACACAACATTGTGTTGGAGAAATGTCTGTGTCTGGATGCAGTGTCACCACTGGGTTGAAACAGATGGATATAACCACTGCTGCGAGCCTTGGAGCCAAAACATTCGTGCTTGGCTTTGCAAATAGTGGCGGTTATTTAGAGCCAAAATGGCACCCTTATATCCAAACTGCGTTGCGTGCGGGGATGGATGTGGTGAGTGGTTTGCATGATAGATTGACCGATATTGACGATATTAGGCTGTTAGCAACACAATTGAACAAACAGTTGATAGATATTCGTCACCCCCAAGCTAAATTTCAAACCGGCACAGGCGTTAAACGTTCTGGTAAGCGTTTGTTAACGGTAGGTACCGATTGTTCAGTTGGTAAAATGTATACGTCTTTAGCGATTGAAAAGCACTTACAGGCTTCGGGTGTCTCTGCGACTATAAAAGCGACAGGACAGTGTGGAATATTAATCGCAGGCGAGGGAGTTGCGATAGATTGTGTGGCATCTGATTTCATTTCAGGAGCGGTTGAGCAGCTTTCTCCTAGTACGAAAGCGGCCCATTGGGATATCATTGAAGGGCAAGGTTCGTTATCTCATCCTGCGTTTGCGGGTGTAAGTCTAGGCTTGTTGCACGGAGCACAACCAGATGCACTTATTGTTTGCCATGCGTTAGGCCGAAGCCACATGAGGGGGCTACCTGACCAGAGTTTACCAACCATTCAACAAACCATCGCGAATAATGAGCAGGCGGCACGGTTGACGAATCCGAATGCGACAGTCATTGGAGTGTCAGTGAATACCTCAAGTGTCAGTAAAGAAGACGGCGTGGCGTATTGCGAACGTTTGACTGAGGCGCTAGGGATGCCATGTGTAGATCCGCTTAGAATGGGCGTTGAGGCTTTAGTGGCGGGTTTACCATTGTGATCACATCTGAGCTATATCACTATAAAAATGATGTATATACTTTAACCGTTTATGCACAGAAAGTACCACTAAAAACTGCTTTTAGGATCTCAAGAGGGGCGAAAATAGCGGCTGATGTGCTAGTGATCACACTGTCATCTGAACAACATACTGGTTGGGCAGAAGCCGTGCCATATAAGCGCTATGGTGAATCTTACCAACAGGCCGTTGAACAAATACATGATGTGGTGGTCCGCAGCAGCTGTTTATCAGACTTAGGAAATGCGATTAACCGAATAGATTCAGGCGCTGCAAAAAATGCGCTTGATTGTGCATTGTGGGATCTTCAAGCAAAGTTGAGCAACAGTACAGTGCTGAATTTATTGCCACCTTTGCAGCCTGAACTGACCCAAATTACGTCGGTGATAACCGCACAAACCCTAAGTATCAATAGCCCAGATGAGATGGCGAAAGCGGCCTTGAATTTAATGGATGCGCCATTGATTAAAGTGAAGCTTGATGGTGATGCTGTACTACAGCGAATGCGCGCAATTCATGCCGCTTCCCACATAGTCAGTTTATTATTGACGCGAATGAAGCTTGGTCATTTGAACAATTAAAAAGCTATGTAAAAGAGCTGGTTAAACTTAATGTGGTATTAATTGAGCAGCCGTTAGCAGAATCTCAAGATTGGGCTTTATCGGAGTTCGATTCACCAATTGCGTTATGTGCAGATGAGTCTTGCCATACAGCTGAAGGGTTGGAGTGTTTGGTTGATAGGTACCGTGTTATTAACATTAAGCTTGATAAAGCTGGTGGCCTTAGTGAAGCGTTAAACATGGTGGAAAAAGCACGTTCGTTGGGCTTAGATATTATGGTTGGGTGTATGGTAGGCAGCTCTCTTGCCATGGCGCCAGCCATGATTGTGGCGCAGTATGCAACATATGTTGATTTAGACGGCCCAGTATTGGTTGCACAGGATCGATCATACAAGTTCGATATTATAGCGGGGTATCTGACGGCCCTAGATTGGTCGCTTTGGGGCGGTCCTCATGAGAACCCCGAGATAGGTTTATTCGATGTAAAGCGCTAACGGTGCGTTAAAATTTCTATTGTTAAGCAAGTACAAAGCCCTTATTGGGCTTTTTTATATGAAGAATCTACGTGTGTGCTTTGGTGAACTTGATATTTCGATTATGTATTTTCGTTTTTTAATAACGCTAGCTTTATTGTCATTAACAAATTCTGATCTTTATCCTAATTAACCTCAGGTTTGGATAAGGGTTTTGGAATACAAAATGTTTTGAAAACAAACTTACGTACAACCCAATGATGATACTTTGTTCAATATCAAGGCGCTTTTATGCAGTAATAGCGAGCTATTACAAATGAAAGCAACGCCGAGAGTGAGAAAAATAGCTTTATTGGGCAAATTCGCTTATCCAAAGCTGAAGTTAAATACGCATAGCATGGGGGAGATTTAAGTTAACAAGTGAGAAGTCATACTAAAGCAAGTAATGTACTCGCTTTAGTACATTGAAGGCTGTTTACTTCACTTTACTTCACGATGTGTGGTTTGAATAAGCGCGCTGGTGTTGTGCAGAACTTTAGAAAAAGCGGATTGCCACTGAACGAGTTCAATGTCGTCAATATCAATATAGTGCGACGAACCTAGCTGTGTGCCGAGTTTACTTTCAATAACAAACTTAATCCGGTAACTTTTATACCCAACCCGAGGTGAGTTAAAATCAAAGCGTAACGTTTGCCAATGTGCTGATGCAGCCAGAGTTTTGCTATCAATAAGCTCGGTTGTCGGGTTCATAAATGCAGCTTGCAGCGTTTGCTTTAATTGTCTGCCTTGCCAATATGCAGATATTTTAACATTGCTCAGTGCTCGTAATTTCACTCGCAATGAAGTTGGGTTATCGGGTATATATACTCGATTGAAGTGTTTGGTGCCGAAGGTGATGTGGTCGCCCCCGAATGACAACCTTAAATATTGATTGAAATTTTGCTGAGTACGTAGCTTTGCCTCGGTATTGTGGAAAATCCAAGTACGGTCAATCGCAGACCAATCTGAATAACTTTCGAAATCACCTGAGTTAACTATATTTGTCCCGTAGCGTAATGCGCTATGAGTAGGTAGGCTTAGCGGTAATGGCTTGTCCCAATCATTATTTTGATATAAATTTTGAATCGTATTTTGGGTATGCAAAGCTTGGTTATTTTCAACGGCTGATAATACGCTCACTGATGACCTATTAATTACACCGTGGCCCCCAGAGCGAACAATATTGGTGCCTTTGACTGCGGAAAGTTGTTTCAGCCGTTTGAGAACAGTAAAGCGCTGTTGGCCTACCGCGGGTGTGGGGCTGTAGTTTTGAATGAAAAGTGGGACGGTTTCTGCTCGGAAGAACTGGCCTTGATCTAACCACACATACACCAGTACGCTATTGTGGGTAGCCGGAAAGTTTCGGTCAAACATGAAGTTACCCAGAGAATAAGCAATAAATTGATTATTGTATACCTCAAACCCTTGTGTCACATGCGGGTGATGGCCTATGGCGAGTACAGCGCCTTTATCAATTGCATTTTTTAAGCGCTGCTCAGTGACGAGTGAGGGTGTGTGGCTGTATTCTAAACCGCCATGATATTGGATCACAGGAAATACATTACTTTTAACGGACTGCTCGATCACCGCTGCAATATTGTCAGGGTTCCCCAGTGCAGCACCACCTTGCACAGGAGTGGCTGATTGCCACGGTGGTTTTCTTCCTTTCCAACCGACAAAACCATACAGAGCATATTTATTGTTTGCTAGTTTAGCAATGTGCGGTTGTAATGCTTGTGCTTCATTGATGCCCGCACCTGAAAACGCCAGTGGCGAGCTTTTTAATAAAGTTAAAGTCTGTTTAAGACCTGTTTGTAAATAGTCATATGTATGATTATTGCCAAGCGAGACGTAATCAACCCCAGCCCAGCTTAGGCTGGCAAGTGTATCAGGGTGAGAATAAAAAGTGACAGATTTCTCGGCGCTCGTTGAGGGTAATGATTCTATAATGGGTGACTCTAGGTTAACAGACGTAAAGTCTGCCAGAGATAGGTAAGGTTTTATGGTTTCTAGTAGATTTTTGCTGTCTTGAAGACGGCGACTCTGTTGAATGAGGGGCGATTCGTTAAAATAGGGTGCGTAATAACGTCGCCCCATCATAGTATCTCCGGCAAATGCAAACATGACCCGACCTGGTTTCTTCTTAACCACTTCAATGGGGGGAATGGTAAAGTTATAACGTGCAAGCTCTGTGTGTTCGAAAGTATGAATGGTTTGGTAGTAGCCATGTTTATTAATCTCGAGACGATAGCGCTTTTGGGGAGCTAACGAGAGGCTAAATTTTCCGTTTTTATCACTTTTTATTCTATTGCCGCTGATTGTGACAATTACGTCTGAGATTGGATTGGCTTTGGTGCTGAGTGTGAAGCCTTTTAATTCAACTGCGTATACAACCGAGGATAACCAGTATGTTACAAGTATGAGTATTGTTTGCGTGATTTTAATGTTCATATGTCACCTTATGTTTGTCTTATTATTGTACTTGTACAGGAGAAATTGACGCATTCTAATAACAGAGTCGCTTATAGCTTTTGGTTATGTTCGAAGTTAAAAAAGCCGGCGGGTTGAACGTCAATACAATACGCAATAGTAGGTTACAGCTGATAGCAGACATGTAATTCGAATATCAATGTTAAGATAGAGGGAGTCGTTTTGCAGTATCGTAAAATTCATATTATTGGTGGCCCAGGCAGCGGAAAAACGTTTAGTGCTGCGAAACTTCAACAGGTAACAGGCTTGAATGGGTTTGATCTGGATAGCGTCTTTTGGGAGAAAAATGAATTTGCTTATGTTCGTTCAAGCGAGCATGCAAGAACAGAAAAGCTAAATCATATATTATCCCACGATAATTGGATCGTTGAAGGCGTTTATTACAAATGGTTAGCAAGCTCATTTCGTGACGCTGATCTCATTGTTATTTTAAATCCCCCCACGCTTTTAAGGCAATGACGTATATTCAAACGCTTTTTGAAACGAAAGTTTGTGTTGGGTCACTATCAAAAAGAATCGCTAGCGTCATTTCTGCAAATGTTTTGGTGGAATCAAGGATTTGACCAAGACAATATGGTTCGTATCTTAGACTTTATCCATGAATATGAGGATAAAATAATTTACTGTAAAAATTATAATGAAATATGGCGTGAATTAAGTAAATGAAGAGAGGTTGATGGCGTGCTTGTTTTGAGCTGCCACTTTTCTATTGGTTAGATTCAACGCGTATTTAGAGTGACGAACCTTATCTATAAATGCTGATAATACGGAAAAAGGTCAGGGTATAGGATTTATAGCTAATGCAGGCTATGAATCAGTCACACTTTATAACCGATAGGACATGTAATGTTTACCGAAAAGAGTGATTCTATTGAGGTAAAAGATCTAGAAAATGAATCTAAAATTGTGCTTTTAGAGCGGTGTTGAGAAAAACAAATAGACCGCGATTCTACGAGGGTTGGCCCAAAATACTGTGCATCGCTTTGATGTACTTTGATGGTTTATGCATAATGGGTAACCCTCGTCCAATGTAATATGGATAGAAAGGTTTATTGCCTTTTTTCTTTACGATGTTTCTTAATCGCTTTTGCAATTCGCTTTGCAGCTCTTTGCATTGTTTTTCTATTGGGGTGTAAACCGTCCGCCATTGGTTCAAAGCCTTGCCAAACATCTAAAAATATTGCGTTTGGTACTTCTGCTTGTAACCTGCTTAACCTTAGATCAGAGAAAACCTCATAATTATCTTTACTGATGATCCATGGCCAGTTGAAACGACCTCGTACTGTTTCCCAATCAATTGCTTCATAGGTTGGCGCTTTCGAAAAAATAGGTGTGATCCCGGCAGCCAGCGCTCGGTTAGCCACGCTTACAAAGGTATCGATGTATGACTCCATTTGTTCTAAGGTACATTCGCTCGTTTGTGCCATAGGAATGCCAAATGCATCGGGATGATTACAATCATTACCACGAATAATCACAATATATTCAGCAGCAACCTCTCCTGAAAATGAAGTTACGCGGCTTAAAGCTTTACTAAACTGTTTTTCATAGCCTTCCCAACCTGGACCGACACATTCTGGTCCAGGAAAACAAGTTAATCTGTCAAATGTTGTTGCACCTGCTTGCCCTTCGTTAATTACATGACCCGATAGCCTGCGTTCTCTGATAAGGGCGTTGCCTAAAGATAGGTAGCGACCAGAGTTTATGGCAATACCATTAAGTGGTGCCTGAAGATCGCTGTAATACGGCATGTTAGCGTTTGCAAATGAAGCACCAATAATTAGCAGAGGGGCTTCTTCAGATTTAGTTTGTGCTTGAGAATGAGTTGTGAGGGATATGAATGTTCCCCATAAAAGTGCTTTAATCGTTTTAGTGTACATATCAAGTCCTTGTTGTTGTTTTTTAAAACCAGTAAGACCATAGCAGATCATATTGGCGAAGTAATTACGATTTTATTGCACTCGCTTAAAATATGATATGTGGGGTAAATTACGAATGATGTTAGTATATTTACTTTCTTGTTCCGTCGTTGGACAGGAAAGATAGCGACATTATTTTTGTACTGAGCTCACTATTGATACGTTCTTGTAGTGAAATATAAAAAGGAGGGAACGCATCAATTACATATATTGTTACAATATCTCATTAAACTCTGTTTTTTGTAATTTGAGCGATTTTTTACACTGTTTAGACGTATGTTAGGGTAATGTTTCTATTGGAAACAATAAAAACAACTTTTGGTGTGAAAATGAAAACTCTCCTAAAAACAGCGTTAGCTGTGTCATTAGCGCTGGCTGCCTCTAACGCGCTGGCAGCAAAGTCTGATGAAGAACAATCAATTTTTAGTAGCAAAACCTTCGAAGCAATGAAACTGCGTAATATTGGGCCTGCTTATATGTCAGGGCGAATAGCAGATATTGCGGTGGATCAAAATAACCCATCAACTTGGTACTCAGCTGTTGGTTCGGGTGGTGTTTGGAAAACCACAAATGCAGGGACGACTTGGACGCCTATTTTTGACAAACAAGCAGTATATTCAACAGGTGATGTGACGATTGACCCGAGCAACTCCAATATTATTTGGGTGGGTACAGGTGAAAATAATGGCGGTCGTCATATTAGTTTTGGTGATGGTGTTTATAAATCTGAAAATGGCGGAAAAACATGGAAAAATATGGGCTTGAAAGAGTCTGAACGCATTTCAGATATTATCATTCACCCAACAGATTCAAAAACAGTTTGGGTTTCAGCTCAAGGCCCACTTTGGAGTAGTGGCGGCGAACGTGGGTTATATAAAACCACAGATGGCGGAGAAACATGGAAACAAGTACTAACACCAGAAAATGAATGGACTGGGGTCACTTCGTTATTAATTGACCCGCGAAACCCGAAAAAATTGTATGCAGCAACCTGGTCTCGGCAAAGAACAGTTGCTACCTATGTTGGAACAGGTGAAGGATCAGGTATTCACACATCCGATGATGGTGGTGAGACTTGGACTGAGCTGAAAACAGGTTTACCAACGGGCAATATGGGTAAAATTGGTATGGCAATTTCTCCTATAAATCCTGATGTTCTTTACGCGACAATTGAGACAGATAACCGTAAAGGAGGGTTTTACCGCTCACAAAACCGAGGGGCAAGTTGGACTAAAGTATCTGATGAAGTAGGTGGTGGTACTGGGCCACACTATTATCAAGAAATTTTTGCAGACCCACACCACTTCGATCGAGTTTATATTGCCAGTAATTACAGCAAAGTTTCTAACGATGGTGGCAAAACTTGGATACCAATCAATACAAAGCGCAAACACGTAGATGATCATGCCTTTGCTTTTCACCCCACCGACCCTGATTTTGTTTTAATTGGCTCTGATGGCGGTATTTATATGTCGCATGACCGCATGGAGAATTGGCGCTTTATGGCGAATTTGCCGTTGACTCAATTCTATAAAGTAGCGCCTGATGATGCTGAACCTTTCTATACGGTATACGCAGGTGCGCAAGATAACTCAACACAAGGCGGCCCTTCTCGTACCACGCGTAAAGAAGGTATTAAAAACAAAGATTGGTTTTTAACCTTAGGTGGCGATGGTCATCAACCCGCTGTAGAGCCAGGCAACCCCAACATTATGTATTCTCAGTGGCAGCAAGGTAACTTGACGCGACATGACTTGAAAACCAGAGAAGGCGTATACATTAAACCTCAACCTCGTCCAGGCGAGCCGGCTGAACGTTTTAATTGGGATGCGCCAATTAACGTTTCAAGTCATGATGCCAAGCGTCTTTATTTTGCATCACAAAGGGTATGGCGTTCGGATGATCGAGGCGACAGTTGGGAACCAATATCAGGTGACTTAACTAAAAATGGTAATCGAATGCATATGCCTGTGATGGGGAGAACGTGGTCAGTCGAAGCAGGTTGGGATATTTATGCGATGTCTGAATACCATACCATTGCTAATTTCACGGAAAGCCCTGTTGATGAAAAGGTTTTATGGGCTGGCACTGATGACGGTCTTATTCAAGTGACAAAAAATGCAGGGAAGAGCTGGAAAAAAATTGATCTTAGCAGCATTGATGGTATTCCTGACACCGCATATGTAAATGACATTCGAGCCGATTTATTTGATTCTAACACTGTGTATGTCGCACTTGATAATCATAAATATGGAGACTTCAAACCTTACTTAATCAAGTCAACTAATTTAGGAAAAAGCTGGCAATCACTCGCAAGTACTTTACCTGAAAAACATTTGGTTTGGCGCATAGTTCAAGATCATGTAAATAAAAACCTGATGTTCATTGGTACTGAGTTTGGTATTTTCTTTACTGTTGATGGTGGCCAGAAATGGACTGAATTAGACGGTGGGATCCCGACCATTGCAACGCGTGATGTAAAAATACAACGCCGTGAAAATGATTTAGTAGCGGGTACATTTGGTCGTGGTATTTATATTCTTGATGATTATGCACCACTGCGCGCATTAACAGAAAAGTCGATGGAGCAAGATGCACTTCTCATGGCTCCTAGTCGCCCCGTTAAGTGGTTTCAGTTAGATACGAATCATACGAATACGGATGGGGATGATCGTTTTGCAGCGAAAAATCCAGAGCATGGTGCAACCTTAACCTACTTCTTGAAAGAAAGCTTATTAACCATTAAAGAGGCCCGTCAAAAGGTCGAAAAAGACATGGTTAAAGAGCAGGATTATCCAAAATATCCAGCTTGGGAAGATATAGAAAAAGAGAATCAAGAAGCTAAGCCAGTGGTATACCTTGAAATTCGAGATGCAGCGGGCAAGTTTGTGAACCGAGTTATGGGCAAAAATACCAAAGGTCTACATCGTGTAACTTGGGATATGACGTATGCAACAGGCAAAGCAGTAACGGGAGTTGAATCATCAGGTTGGAGCCCATTTAATGCTGGCTTAATGGCAATTCCTGGAATATATACGGCGACTTTGCATAAACGCGTTAATGGGGCTGTTTCACAACTTGCTGAGGCGGTAGAGTTTGAGCTAAAACCGATTACTGATAGTGCGTTACCTACAGCTAATCAAGAGGTACTTAAGTTCGGCAAACAAATAGCGGTAGCGCAAAAGCGCATCACTGCTGTGAATGCTGTACTAAGTGAATTGAATAAGACAATGCAGACGTTGCGTACGGCGATAGATCGTACGCCAAACAATATTGCCTCATTGGAATCACGTTATGCGCAGGCTCAAACAGAAATTAATGCGATTAATCTTGAACTTAATGGGTTGAATGCGCGAGATAGAATGGGCACTAAGCCTGCTAATATTTCGAGTCGTTTAGGCTATGCGATGACAGCAGATTGGTCTTCTTATGGGCCAACAAAGCAGCATAAAGAGCAGTTTTCATATGCAATTAAACGTTTAGACAATGTAAGTACGCGTATTAAACGTTTGCAAAAAACGACCATACCTGAGCTTCAGAAGTCAGTTATTGACGCGGGTGGTCCATGGAGTAAGGGCGCACCATTAATCACTAAGTAACATGCAATAATGAGCGACACTGTCATTGTTACAGTGTCGCTTATCTTTTAACGGGGTTTGAGAGTAGACAAGATCACAGTGTAATTTAATTACCAAATCATTATTTAATAACCAGCTAATAAAGCAGTATCTCTACAATGAAAACCATAAGTTCTTTTATACTGATGTCGGCTTCTTTGCTCGTCTATGCGCAAGGTAATGAGCTTGAAGTCATTGAGATTTTAGTGCCCAAACAACCTTTGGTCATCGCCGGAACAGAGCACGCCATGTCATACATAGATGATAGGTCTACCTATACCTTAAATCGCACCATTGCTGATCAGCTATCGACACTGGTGGGCGTTAACCTAAGTGGACAAGGAGGCCAATTCCAAAGCTATTCTATTCGTGGTTTTAGTCGAGGGCGAATAAGAACTGAAATAGACGGTATTCCTATTATTACTGACAGACGTGCAGGTAACTCGGCTTCTTTTGTTGCACCACAGCTATTCAGTACAGGTCGGGTTATTAAAGGGCCGAGTTCCGCTTTATATGGTTCTCAAGCGTTGGGGGGCGTAGTGAGCCTGAGTACTGAGTCGCTGGATAAAACCGTGTTAAGGATATCTGGACAAAGTGTTGACCAAGGAATAAGCGTGGCGGTAAATCATCAAGATAATAATTTTACTTCAGCTTTCGCTTATCAACAGGCTAATGATGCCGAAGCTGTTAATGGTGACGTGTTAAACACTGAGTTTGAACGTGTGTCAGGACTGTTAAGGTACAAACATCAGTTCGATGGGTATACAGCGACGGCTTCTTGGTTGCCAAGCATTGGCAAGAATATTGGCAAAAGTAATATCAAGTATCCAATTCGACAAGTCAGTAGTTACCCGCAAGAACAACATTCATTGGCACAGCTTCAAGTAAGTGCTGATGATAAGTGGTCAGTTAAACTTTTTCATCACTATCAAAACTGGGATAGCGAAACACACAGGTTTGATCAGTACGATGGGTTGACGCAATATCAAAGCCACACACTTGGTGGCCAGTGGCTACATCAGATCAGACTCAAAGAGCAAGAAAGTTATTGGGGTATTGACTGGCTATCACGCAAAGGGGTAAAAATTACCAGTGATTACCATCTTCATAGTGAGAAAGAGGGCATAAATTATAGCTTGATCAGCAATGAGATGACGGGCAAAGAAGATAACTTTGCTCTGTATGGCAAAACACAATGGCACTGGGAGGATGTGCAACTCGCTTTGGGGTTAAGGTATGATTGGTTGATACAACACAGTCAGCAAGCTGAACGTTCTGTTGATAATCACTTTAATGCATCACTGAGCATCGAGCTCCCTTTGTCTGATACGTTCAAGGCCGGATTAGATATTGGCAACGGTTTTCGCTATCCAACACTGACGGAGCGATTTTTTTATGGTAAAACGCCTAGAGGTGTTATTGCTGGTGAACAAACATTAAGGCCTGAAACCAGCGTTGGTACTCAACTGTTTGTGACTTGGTATCCACTAGAGCATATTAGCGTCCACAGTGCATTATACCACTATGAATTAAACAATTACATTGAGCGTTACACGCTTAATGATGTCCAACTGAGCTATCGGAACTTAGGTAGAGCACGGGTTTATGGGTTTGAGAGTGAGTTGCGATGGTATCAAAGTGATAGCATAGAGCATGAAGTAAGTTACCAGCAGCAAGTTGGCGAAGATGACTCAGGGCAAGTATTAGCTGATTTACACCCTAGAAAGTTAAGCTGGAGAGCACGCCTTACTTTCGAACGGTGGTCATTAACAAATTCTTATAGCTACTATTTAGAGGTTAACCAAGTGGGTAACTCTGAGCAGGTACGAAATAGCTTTATAGTATGGGATTTATCTCTAGAGCATCAATTGAATGCACATCACAGTGTGAGTTTAAGTGTGAATAATATAACCAATGAAGAATATTATGCGAGTTTAGATGAAGATGCTGCATTTCAACCTAAACGAAGTTTCAAATTATCAACCAGCTGGCAGTTTTAAAGAAGCGCAATGAGTGTATATAAAACCAATAGAAGCATTCACAAATGGGCGAGTATTGTTATTTCATTACCGCTGCTTGTGGTATTAGTCACCGGTATTTTGCTACTGGTCAAAAAAGAGTTTAGCTTTATTCAACCCCCGACGGCGAAGGGGGAGTTTACGGTGCCAACAATGACATTTGAGCAAATACTGACGGTGGCTAAATCAGTAGAGAGTGCCAATATAACCGATTGGGACGATATTCGCAGACTAGATGTTCGGCCGAGTAAAGGTATAACGAAAATACGTAGTCACAATAGTGTAGAGATTCAAGTTGATAGCACGACAGGTAAGGTACTTCACGTAGCACAACGTAACTCAGAGTTAATCGAGTCAATTCATGATGGCACTTTCTTCGAGAAAAATGCCAACATCTGGCTCATGCTGCCAGTTTCTCTAGTTGTTCTTATTATTTCCATAACCGGCATTATTTTATTTATTCAACCGTATAGGAAAAAGAAAAAAAGAAAACTGGACAGGCGGTTTAAAGATGAATGAATACCCTAACAGCAAAAAAGTGATGAGTGCTCTGAGTAAATATGGTGGCTTAGTTGTGTTTATTTAGTCACATAGATTGCAGGTCTACTGTGTTGGATAAATGACATGCTTTGGCTTATAAAAAAGTAATGAAATAATCAAAGGATCTAGGTGTAAACATGGACATTCGCGAAGCGAGTCTTAAAGATTTATCAAATATTGCTCGATTGCATGCACAGAGTTGGCGGGAAACTTACGGTGATGTATTGCGAGCAGATTACTTAAATCAGCAAGTTCTTGTTGAAAGAACCGCTGTATGGACGAAACGCTTGACGAAACCGTCGCCAAATCAATATGTACTTATTGCTGAAGATAATACAGGGTTTTGTGGATTTATCTGTGTGTATGGTGGCAAGCACCTTAAATATGGGTCTATTATTGACAATCTACACGTTGCAAAAAATTGCAAAGGCAAAGGGCTAGGTACTAAATTGCTAATAGCGGCAGCGTCATGGGCCTTTGTAAACTATAAAAATGATGGTTTGTATCTTGAAGTACTCACATGTAATGAGCAGGCAATTCGGTTTTACAAGTACCATGGCGGACAAAGTCTTGACTATGGATACTGGCACACCCCTTGTGGAAATAAAGTGAAAGAGTTTATTTATGGCTGGGAGTCACCGAGCGCATTGGCTAATTTAGGTTAAAGGTCATAATATTGCGAATAGTGAAATTACAATTGAGCACAGCAATCTACGTTTGGCATAAGGCGGTTTAAATGCTAGTTAAAATGAGATAGACACAGGAAAAATGTATTCTATGTCTATCTTTTGTTATTCACATTGGGTTTAACCTCCAAACTGAATACGAACACCTGCATTGACCGTAAAACCATCATTTCTTGACCAAATATCGGTTGTCCATCGGCCACTCGGTGATTGCTCAGGTAATATCAGCGTGTCTTCTTTGGTTTGCCTGATATTTAGTAAGTTTTCGGCATTAATAAACCAGCTAATGTGACCAAGGGTGATTTGGCCTAACAAGCCTAAATGCCAATATGCGTCGCTTTTATCCCGATAAGGGTTGCCTTCTAAGTGCTGGGTTCCTGTATAGTAAGCTTCAAACCCAAGTAAATGACTACCGTGTTCTTCCCACATAACAACCAACCCCGCAGAGTGAGCCGGTGTGAGTGCTAAGGTGGTGCGCTCAAAGGCAGTTTGCCCTTGTTTGCTTGCATCTGTGTATAAATAGCTGCCGGTAAATTTAATATCTCTCCAACGATAGCGCAGCAACAGTTCAGCTCCACGAATTTCACTTTGACCAATCGCATTAATAATACGAACTTGCTTTTGAGCTTGCTCTATGGTGTGCAGCTCGGTTGCATCGTCGATATCAGAGGCGAATAAGGTCACACTGGTTTCGATACTATCAAGGATATAGCTTATATCGAGTGAAGCGGTAGAGGCCCGCTCCTCATTAAGGCCTTCAAATGAAGCGAGCCGAGATAATCCGGCATCTTCAATGTCTTCGATAAATGGGGTAGGGGCAAAAAAGCCTTGCCCGTAAGAGCCTCGGAACAGCCAATTTTCAGGGCTGTACAGCACTGAAATACGGGGGCTTACTTGGGTGCCATATTCATTATGCCAATCGGTGCGTGCACTCAATGATATCGCTGTATCTGGGTTAATATCATAATCAAGTTGTGAAAATAACCCAGGGACTTCGTAGTGGTAATCAAACTCTGGATACGCAATAGAATTGAATTTGTCAGCTTGATACGCAACTCCGATAACCCAAGCGGTTGCATCGTGATACCCTGATAGACTTGATTCTATTAAATAGCTCTCGTGCGTGTCGTCATCTAATGCTTGACCGAATTCATGCTGGTGTTCTTGACGAGTAAGGGAACCACGCATATTCATATTAAGAGCATCATCCAGCGGCTTATCAAACACAAAACCACTATCTACTCTGAGGGTGTCTTGTGTTTGCAAGAAGAAGTTTCCATCAGGTACGGTTGCATTAGGCAATGTGCCACCTTCTCGCTGCTCTGTCATTGCTCCAAACGTAAGGTATAAATTGGCGCCACTGTCATCATACCAATATAGTCGAGGGCGCACACTGGCCCTTTTATACCCAGCTAGGTCTATCCAGCCATCATCGTCAAGGTCTTGTTCTTGCTGGTGATGCAACCCTGCTGTGACCGATGCACTCAGTGAATCAGTTAATGGAGATGCAAAATAAGATGTAATGTCTTGGCCATTTTTAGAGGTTGCATTTAGAAGTACTTCACCTTCAAACTTGTCAGAAGGCGTTCGCGAAATCAGATTGATTACTCCACCAAGTGCAGAGCCCCCATACAGGGACGACGCAGAGCCTTTAATGATCTCTACATTTGCGAGGTCTGTCGGAGGAATTTGTAGCAAACCAATAGAGGCGGTTTGGCCGCCGTACAAGGGTAGCCCATCGCTCAGTAGTTGAGTGTATCTACCAAATAACCCTTGTAGCCGAATGTTGGCACTACCGAGTGCTGGCGAGGTATTTTGTACTCTTACGCCCCCTGTTTCGGCCACCAACATAGAAATATTCCCTGGCCGCATCAGTGCTTTTTCTTGAATTTCTTCACCATTAATGATTTCGGTGCGAGTGGCTGACTCTGTAACAATACGACCTAACCGAGAGGCTGTTACTTGAATTTTCTCTATATTTTTTTGCTCATGTTCATGGTGTTCATGTTCATTATGCTGCTCACTGGCGTAAGTAAGCGAAGGTATTAGCAACACTACTGTTGCCAATTTGGTATATTTAGGAAGCATTTTTGACCTCAAAGAACGCTAAAAATTGTGTGCAATGCACTGATTTATATTATTTTTAACTTTTAAAAAGAATAAGCTGTGCTCATCTCTTATGAGGTTACAATTGGCGGTCGAAAAAGTGATTTCACTATGGGAGTGGGGCGTTGAGTATTATGAGGAAAGATTGAATGCGATGAAGCAGCACACTCAGCGCCAGCTTCTTCATTCGGAAAATATAGGGTAGTTGTACATGTATTGGCTGGGCAAATACATTCAGCTTCACAACATTCAACGTCACAGCAATCATCGCTTGAACTGTTTGTTGTGGCTAATTTATCAGCAGAAATGCTGGCGGTATCAATCACCGAATGAGGGTCCATTGATACATTCATTGTTACAGAAATACTATACGCTGCAGCTTGCCCAAAAAAGGCAATCATCATCATAAAAATAACCAGTATTTTTGAAAATGGTTGAAGCATAAAGATCTCAATAAAGAATTCGAGGCTAGTCTAATGAATTTCTTTCGTTATGTGAATGTTTAATCGCAGCTTTTTGCTAAAAAGTTGGTGGTGAGTTGACGTGTTATTACATTGAAGGGAGTTACTTTGATTGCGTATGGAACAGGTGATATAGGATATAGATGGTTGCTCCGCTGCTTCTGTTTAAGTTTTTTACTGGGGGCTGATACGGATTGTTCATAGTTGTATTAACAATGGCTTAAGAGCTGTTTTGTACTCGTTGAACTGATGTAAGAAAAGAAATTTCATATACATTTAAATA
>NZ_JAGJEF010000068.1:0-27734 GCF_018100875.1 Pseudoalteromonas sp. MMG012 | reverse complement strand
GTGCTAACCCGTAAACTGTATGATTAAGCATTGGCGCAATATCGCTAGGCGCTTTGTGCGCACCTTCCTTATTACACTGCAGTTTGTTTTTGGTTAATTCGAGAATTTCTTCATAACTTTCAGCAGATGTATCTGTACTTACAAATACGGTATATAGCTCTAACAACTCATTCTTGTATTCTAATAAACTTAGGTAAAATTCATATCTAGCTTGCACAGAGTATTGCTGTAAGCTAGATTCACAACAACTAAATAGTAGCTTTTCGAAACAATGTACCTTATTTTGGCTCGTTCTTATCATTTTGACTTTTCAACGCTTCAGTTAAACTCTTGCTTTGGGAAAGTAAATTACGTAACTCATTTGCTCTTCCTCCTAACAACTCGATGTAACTATCTTGTTCAGTCTCAACATGGCTAGGAAACTTTAACGTCGGCTTTTTGTTCTCTGTCATAATCTAATTATCAGCTTTAAATCTACTTGTCTGCATTGGTTATAAGATTATCCGTATATGAAGAATAATGATATTACATGGCATTACGCCCTATTTCACATTGGTTAATTTTTTATTCCCAAGTACAATAGTGACAGAACTATGACTTAGATAAAAACGAACCGAGAACTTGTGGACAATTATCAAATCGTGCCTATTGGCCATATAGAATCACCTTACAAACAAAAATTTGCCATTCCCCGTCAACCTAGGTTAGTGCCACAGGCAAAAGCAAGACTCATCTTCACCAAAGACTTTAACCGAGAAGAGTTTGTTAGGGGCATTGATGAATTTAGCCATTTATGGCTGTTGTTTCGGTTTCACGAAACCGCCGACAAAGGTTACTCCGCATTAGTACGTCCTCCTCGCTTAGGCGGAAATGAAAAAAAAGGCGTCTTTGCTACCCGCGCAACATTTCGACCTAATGGTATAGGTATGAGCGCGGTAAAATTAGAAAGTATTGAATATAAAAATGGCCAACTTGCTTTGCGGCTCTCTGGTATAGATTTACTTGATGGCACCCCCATTATTGATATAAAACCCTATTTGCCGTATTCCGATGCAATGACTGACGCAAGTGCTGGTTTTGCTGATACTCGTCCTGAAACCCAAATGACAGTGGCATTCAGTGAACAAGCTGACTCGTACATTTCTCAGCAACAGCAATACCCTGAATTACGTGCTTTTATAACGAATGTGTTAAAGCAAGACCCCCGCCCAGCTTACAAAAAACAAAAGCAACAGACCCAGTTTTATGGTATGACTCTATACGATTTTAACATCCGCTGGCAGGTTGATGAAAACCACAACCAGGTCATTGAGATTTCCAAACAATAGCGACATAGAATAATTACTTGTCTGCGCCGTCAGCGCTGTTAAACTACGCGGAATTAACACGAAAAATAAATACATTACGAACGGAACAACCATGCGTACTAGTCAATATATTTTAGCGACTCTAAAAGAGACGCCTTCGGATGCTGAAATTATCAGTCATCAGCTTATGCTTCGAGCGGGTATGATCCGCAAATTGGCTTCAGGCCTCTATACTTGGCTTCCTTCTGGCTTGAAAGTTTTACGCAACGTAGAAAAGATTGTGCGAGAAGAAATGGATAATGCGGGCGCGATTGAGATGCTGATGCCAGTGATCCAACCAGCCGATCTTTGGCAGGAATCTGGGCGTTGGGAACAGTTTGGTCCAGAACTTCTCCGTATCACAGATCGAAATAATCGCCCTTTCGCACTAGGCCCAACACACGAAGAAGTTATTACAGATTTCGTTAGAAAAGAGATCAACAGTTACAAACAACTTCCGATCACGTTGTATCAAGTACAGACCAAGGTACGTGATGAAGTCCGCCCTCGCTTTGGCGTAATGCGCGCACGCGAATTTACCATGAAGGATGCTTACTCTTTCCATTTAAGCGAAGAGTGTTTAACACAAACCTATAAGCGAATGCATCAGGCCTATTGTAATATTTTTGAACGCTTGGGACTCAATTATCGTCCAGTACTCGCAGATACAGGCTCAATCGGTGGAAGCCTATCACATGAATTTCATGTTTTGGCTGAATCGGGTGAGGATGCTATCGCATTTAGTGATGCAAGTGATTACGCAGCTAACATTGAAAAGGCAGAAGCATTAGCACCAAAAACAGAAAGAGCGGCCCCATCCAAAGAGCTAAACTCATTTGCTACGCCAGAAGCCAAAACGATCGCTGAATTAAAAGCCAACCACGGTGTAAAACCACACCGTAGCGTTAAAACGTTAATAGTTTATGGTGCAGCAGATGAAAACGAGCGACGTGGATTGGTTGCGTTAATTATTCGCGGTGATCATGACTTGAATGAATTAAAGGCACAGTCTCACGACCTAGTCCATTCACCTCTTGAAATGGCAAAAGAACAAGATATTATTTCCGCTATTGGTGCCCGCCCTGGTTCTCTGGGACCTGTCAGTTTAAACATACCTGTTATCGTTGACCATAGTGCTGCTGTCATGGCTGACTTTGTGGCTGGAGCCAATAAAGATGGTGAACACTACAGTGGCATAAACTGGGATCGTGATGTAACGGACTATGTAGTTGCTGATATTCGTAACGTTGTTGAAGGCGATCCAAGCCCTTGCGGTAATGGGTCATTACATATCAAACGCGGTGTTGAAGTCGGTCACATTTTTCAGCTCGGCACTAAATATTCAGAGTCAATGAATGCTGGTGTGCTTGGTGAAAGTGGTAAAAACCAAATGATGAGCATGGGTTGCTACGGTATCGGTGTGTCACGTATTGTCGCCGCAGCAATTGAACAAAATAACGATGACTATGGTATTAAATGGCCATTGGCATTGGCGCCATTTTCGCTTGCGATTGTGCCTATGAATATGCATAAATCTCATCGTATCCCTGAAATTGCTAATAATTTATATTCAGAATTTAAAAAAGCAGGGATCGACATACTCTTTGATGACCGAAAAGAACGACCTGGTGTTATGTTTAATGACATGGAGTTACTTGGCGTGCCATATACACTGGTCATTGGTGAACGTAACCTTGATAATAATCAAGTTGAGCTTAAAAACCGACGTACAGGTGAAAAGCGGATGTTAAGTATTGACGATGCTGTTACCGAAATTTGTGCGCTGATTAACTCACAGTAAGCTACTTTAAATAATCGCAGTAAATTATTTGTCGCGAGTGGCTTATTAGTCACTCGCTTTTTTATAATAAGTATTCCAAAAAGTATATACCTGAATGACTGTCATATTCTCTTCTTTATCTCGTCGTCGAATTGTCACTTTCTAACACTATGCTTGATTTTATTACGCTAGAGATAAGAGCGAATGAAAGCAACGTACTATCCAAGTATTTGGATTTCAGATACCCACCTAGGCTACAAAGACTGTAAAGCTAGCTACCTACTTGATTTCTTAAACCGAACAGAATGCGATGTACTTTATCTCGTCGGTGATATCGTCGACCTATGGTCAATGAAACGGCAATTCTATTGGGATACAAGCCATTATAAGGTGTTAGAGTGCATTCAAGAAAAAGCGGAGGCTGGCACAAAAGTAATTTATATTCCAGGGAATCATGATGAAACGTTCAGGCAGTATGCCGGTCACACCCTATTTAATGTAGAAGTCCACAAATCATTTATCCATACCACCTCCGCAGGGAAAAAATTCTTACTGCTACATGGTGATGACTTTGATTCTGCAACTCGATATAACAAATTAATCAGTATTGCCGGAGATGCTGCCTACGATTTTTTGCTCTTTCTGAACCGTTGGAGTAATCGTGTAAGGCGTTTATATGGAGGCCATTATTGGTCACTCGCCTCTTGGCTTAAAAATCGTGTTCATAAAGCGAGAGAAGCAATTGCGGCATTTGAAGCGGCAGCTATTCACGAAGCAAAAAGACAAGGAGTGGATGGTATTATATGCGGACATATTCACCAACCCGCCTTAAAAGTATGCGATGGAATCGTTTATTGTAATGACGGTGACTGGATAGAAAATTGCACCGCGTTAGTTGAAAATAAAGAGGGTAAAATTGAACTATTACATTGGTCTGATATTCAACATGTTCTAAATGTCGTCGCATTAGATGAAGGTCTACAAGGTATGCCATCCCAAAATACTTCTGATGAAGCGGCATAGTAAAATGAGCACGCTCGTTAAATATAAATGAGCGCGCTCATAGAAGATCAATATAAGCCGCTATTACCTAAATAAAACGGATTCTTTGTTAAACCACCTTACACAGCTCAGTAAAAGTAAACTTGCCAATGCAGCTGATGCAATAAAGATAAGTGCAATAGCTCCCTGATCAACAGTGCCTTTTACAACCTCCTTGATAGCCAATGCAACATTGGTTATTGGAATAAGTGCGGTAACGTTATCAAGTTCCATGTTTGGCAATAGTGAAACAACAATAGGCACAAACACAGCCATACTCAATGGACCCATATAGTTTTGTGCCTCTTTAAATGTCCGTGCATATATTGATATCGCCAGAACCAATGAAGATAACATCGCAGCTACAGGTAACAACAACGAAAATATAAGTATAAAGTCCCAAGCAGTCACGCTATTAAATGCGGTTTTGACCGCCTCTAAACTCACAAAACTTGACGCTACGCTCACCCAAATAGCCAAACTCGCAACTGTTATCAATGTACATGCGATTGAACTTGCCAATACAGTAAAAAATTTTCCTAGGACTAACTCTGAGCGGGTCACGGGAGTTAATAACAATGTTTCTAAAGTCCCTCGTTCTTTTTCTCCAGCCCCCAAATCGATTGCCGGATAACTGGCACCCATTAATACCAAAGGTAACAACAAATAAGGGATCAATGCGCCCAACTTTTCACCGTAGTTTTCCCGCTTATCGGCTGTATCAACTTTGCTGATCGTAATGGGAGTAAGTAACGCGGGTTGATGCCTAATATCAACACCTAAATCCTTTAAAGCTCCGGTTCTTAACTCATTCGATAATTTACTAGCGACGGAACGCACACGATTAAAAATGAAGTTAATCGCTTTTGCATCGTTAAATACGATTTGCCACTGACTCTGCTTTCCTGCTTGCATTGCAAGTTCTGGGTCATTCGGAATAAATATACCAACATCAATGATCCCCTCTTTAACCGCCTCAGAAAGCTGTGCTACTGAGTCAAACTGCTTTTGTCCTGCATATTTTTTAAAGCTCTTGTGGTAGAATATTTCCTCTGAAAAAGCCGTCGAAAATTGCGTGTTAACAATATAATATGTGTGAACCTGTTGCTCGGCTTTTAAACTTGCTTGAGACGTTAAAAATGCCACAAAGCCTAAAATAATCGGGAAAATAAGCATTGGTAATGCAATGATAAAAAAAAGCGTTTTCCTATCCCTCAGTAATTCTATAATTTCCTTTTTAAAAACTTCAAACATGCTTATTCCCACTCAATAGATTTAGAAAGGCCTGATTCAACTCAGTACTGCCGCCCTGTTTCATAAATTCGGTTACAGTACCATCAAAGCAACTTACGCCTTGGTCTATCACCGCTATTTTGTCACACAACAAGGCAACTTCATCGAGGTGGTGTGTTGAAAAAATCACCGGTATTCCTTGTGCTTTTAAAGAACGAATGAATGAAATAACCGTCTGAGTCGTCATAATATCAAGCCCTGTTGTTGGCTCATCTAGAATGACCACTTTGGGGTTATGTACGACAGCTCTGGCAATATTTGTTTTTTGTTTCATTCCTGTCGATAAATGCTCTGCCCGTTTGTCCAAGAATGTGGTCATGTCTAGCATGCTAAACAACTCATCGCACTTTGCTTTCAGCGCATGTCCTTTAAGGCCATGCAGCTTGCCAAAATACTCAACATTTTCTCTTGCCGTCAAGCGACCATATAATCCAGTCGAGCCAGATAAAAAGCCAATTGCCTTGCGTCCAAGTAATGGCTGTTTAACAATATTATCGTCTTCAATTAGTATTGACCCGTGATCCGGTTTCAAAGCGGTAGATAACATACGTAATGTCGTTGTTTTTCCCGCTCCGTTTGGACCTAAAAGCCCCAATACTTCACCATGATCACATGTAAAACTGACATTTTTTACCGAGTGAAAATACCCTTCATATTCTCTACTGTCATGACGTTCCTTGTTTTGCTTATGCTCTTTGGTTAGCTTGAACCGCTTTGCTAACTTATCAACTGCAATCATGATTGATCCTTTTCTTAACGCCTTTTTGCTCTGAAATAATCCGTATTATCATAAAACTTTGCATCTTCATTTTCCTCACACCACCCGGGTATACCCAATAACGGTAACGGTGACATTTGGCTGTTGTCTTTTAAAACTCCTTCATATGCAATTCGCGTATAAAGTATGTCATCTAAGTACGCGTACTGTTGTTGTAAGGTTAATGTACTAAAACTTGTTTCCACTACAATACACAGTACTTTTCCGGTAAGTCCGATAAAAGGTTGAGTGAGCATCTCATAATTTGCGTGCCCAAATATGAATGGCTGTATAGCTTTGCCCCACTGTGTGCGTTTTGATACAAATACGCTATGCCAGTTGTGGGCTCGCAAATCAGTTTTTATCTGTTCGTCGGTGATGGCCATCACTACACCACACTCATCAAACAAGGTTAAGGCATTACGATGTTTGCTACGTTGTTTTAAACCATACTGGTCAATATCATCAATATGACTTTTATTTAACAATGATTTAGTCTTTGGGAATAAACACCAAATTAATGCACCAAACAAGTCGTGCCAATTCTGCTCTCGAGTTGGAATATGACCCGTTTCGTAAATGATCTGCTCGTAGTAACGCGTTTCTTCTTGAAACTGTGAATCAGGTACAAAACTAACTTGTTGTCCATTGCTATTTTTAAGATGTGCGAGTCCATTTAGCCATGGAAAATCAGGCCAGCCAGACTGGTTGCCTAGACCAAATAATGTATTAAGGTGGGCAAATGCACCGCCTCTCAATAACTGTGGGTCATAATGCTCAGAGGGAGTAAATTTCTTCATAAATAGAACAAGTTCAATATATTTTCATTAGTTTACCTTAAGTCCTCTTGGCGTCCAATTAAAGCAGCCCCAACTGTCGCAGTTACTCGAAAAAAAACCAAATTTGTGTTTATACTTACGTGTCTTTAATACATAACAAAAGAAGCATTATGAAACTTAAAATGACTCTAAGCGCGCTTACAATAGCGGTGCTCAGCGGTTGTGTTAGTACCTCAAACACCCCTGAAAATGTAAAAACTGCCTATGATAGTATCAACACACAACAACTTGCTGAGCATATTAAAACTCTCGCATCTGATGAATTTGGTGGCCGAGCTCCTTCTTCAAAAGGAGAAGAGCTGACCCTTGCATATTTAACCAAGCATTTTAAGTCTTTGGGATATGAGCCTGGTAATGGTGATAGCTTCTTGCAAGAAGTAGACTTGGTTTCTATCGAGGCTGATGCCAATATGGCGCTTAAAATCGGTGGTAAAGACTACCTATATAAGAAAGAAATGGTGATGGGCACAAGTCGGATCAGCCCACTAGAGTCGATCAAAGATTCAGAGCTTGTATTCGTAGGCTATGGGGTTAACGCTCCTGAATACAATTGGAATGATTACGGTGGCTTAGATGTGAAAGGCAAAACGGTTGTTATGCTTGTTAATGATCCAGGTTTTGCAACGAAAGATCCGAGTATGTTTACAGGTGAAGCCATGACCTATTACGGTCGTTGGACATACAAGTACGAAGAAGCAAGCCGCCAAGGTGCCGCAGGCGCTATCATTGTCCATGAAACGGCCCCTGCATCATACCCTTGGAGCGTAGTCGAAAACTCATGGAGTGGCGAACAATTTGGTTTCCAAAAAGCCAATAAAAATATGGATCGAGTCGCTGTCGAAGGTTGGGTCACTGTCGATGTTGCAAAAGAACTGTTTGAAAAAGCGGGTTTAAACTTTACTGATGCAAAAGCGAAGGCTGCCAAAGGTGCTTACCACGTCGATATGGGTGACTTAACAGCATCTATTACCGTAAAAAGTAAAATTAAAACGTCCACTTCTTACAACTTTATTGCCACCTTACCCGGTAGTAAGAAACCAGATGAACACATTATCTACTCTGCTCATTGGGACCATTTAGGCACAGATAAAAATAGAAAAGGTGATCAAATATACAACGGTGCTCATGACAATGCCACTGGTACCGGTGGTATGATAGAAGTTGCTGAAGCATTCGCAAAACTCCCAACAAGGCCTGATCGTTCAATGACATTTTTGGCTGTAACAGCAGAAGAACAAGGTTTATTAGGCTCAAAATTCTACGCCGCAAATCCAGTTATACCTGCAAAGAAAACGGCTGCAAACATTAATATGGATAGCTTAAATTTATTAGGTAAAGTAAAAGATATTAGTGTTGTAGGTATAGGTAAGTCTGACCTTGATGACATGCTAGCCAATGCAGCTAAAGCGCAGGGACGTGTGGTATCTGGTGACCCAAGACCAGCATCAGGCGGCTATTATCGCTCTGACCACTTCGCATTTGCGAATATGGGAGTGCCGGCCATGTATGCAGGCGGTGGTACTGAAGCTATTGATGCTGCCACCGCTAATTACCGTAAACGCATGAGTCTTGTGCTAAGAGGCTGCTACCACCAACCCTGTGATCGCTACAGAGATGAATGGGACTTGAACGGTGCAGTGCAAGACCTACAACTATTTTATCAAGTCGGTTATGACATATCACAACAAGCTGAATGGCCGCAATGGAAAGCAACATCAGAGTTTAAGAGAAATTAAATGCAAATGATATTGCTTTTCATTTAGAAAAAAACTAAAGTGCAACTGAGTTTATCAACCGGTTGCACTTTATGCTCTCACAGTCCGTAAATTTTCCTTCCCGCTTAGTGCATTTACTAAGTACCCAACTAACTAACAAACGTTTGTTATTGCCATTGCTTCTCGGTTTAGCGTTAGCGTACGAGCCTATTAGAGCAATAACACTTCCAACGCTAGCGGATGCGTTTTTTCAAGTAACCGCATTCGTTGCTGGTACGCTTTTCATATACTATTACCTTGTAGATAAGTTGCCCCAACTAGAATTGAGTTACTTAAAAGCAAAGTCTCCAACTCTTGAGATAGTATTCGCAGCAATTCTTGGCGCATTGCCTGGGTGTGGTGGTGCTATTATTGTTGTTACTCAGTTTACAAAACGTCAAGCGAGTTTCGCATCGGTAGTCGCTGTACTTACCGCAACAATGGGCGACGCTGCGTTTTTATTATTAGCAAAAAAGCCGCTCGAAGGATTATTGATAATTGGGATAGGTGTAGGTGTAGGAATTATCAGTGGCTTAATTGTCAGTGCAATACATAAACAAGAGTTTTGCCAACCCGATGTACAAGAAGCCAATAATCCACATTGTGCTAAGCCAAGTAACGTAGCCATAGCCAGCACAAAAGTCTGGAAGATTGCCCTGTTGCCAAGCCTTGTAATTGCTTTTTTAATTGCCTTTAACGTTGATCTAGGAGCATTTGAAGCATCAATTACACTGGTTGGCGCGGTTATGGCGATTTTTGCTGTGCTTGTGTGGGCGCTATCATCAGAGGGGAAAACTTATAAACAAATTACCGCAGAAGATGAAGAATTTGAGCCTCCTTCCAAGTTTGCCAGAGTACTACAAGATACACACTTTGTAACTGCATGGGTGGTTGCCAGCTTTATGCTTTATGAACTCGCAGTGACACTGTTTGGTCTGGATTTAAAACAATGGTTCAGTGAGTTTGCCGTATTCGCCCCGCTTATTGCCGTTCTCATTGGGTTACTACCTGGATGTGGTCCCCAAATCGTGGTCACTACGCTCTATATTCAAGGTATCATTCCATTTAGTGCCTTAGCTGGAAATGCAATCTCAAACGATGGTGACGCGCTATTTCCTGCGATTGCAATGGCGCCAAAAGCCGCGATTCTGGCAACCTGCTATTCCGCTATCCCTGCGCTTCTAGTGGGCTATGGCTTATATTGGTTAATGTAAAGTCTCGTCATCAGTTCAACTTAATAAAGTTAGTAGCGTAACGTACTACTGGCTTTATTCTTCGGGGTATTCACTGTGTACTGATTGCCCTGATGTGTGATAAATGAACTTACAGCCTTTATTTGCAGAGGGCTTATGCCATACCCCCTTAGGGACAACAAACGCATCTCCGCTGTGGGCAACATACGTTGATGACACCCCCTCCCTTAATACGGTCATTTCAAATTCTCCATCAATGATATAAAAAAACTCATCCGTATCTGGATGCATTTCCCAAGCCGGTGACTCGCCAGTAATATCACACGTACTAAACGAAGAAGCGTTAAAAGGCAGCATTGGAATAAATACGCCTTCATTCTTTGACGATAAAACCTCTAACACATTGACAATTTTCATCATAAACGCCCTTAGTTACCGAATTAATAAGTATATAAATAACCTCAGCTCTGGATAAGCGAATTTGCCCAATAAAGCTATTTTTCTCACTCTCAGCGTTGCTTTCATTTGTAATAGCCCGCTATTACTGCATAAAAGCGCCTTGATATTGAGCAAAATATCATCCTTGGATTGTACGTAAGTTTGTTTACAACACATTTTCTATTCCAAAACCCTTATCCAAACCTGAGGTTAAATACGCTTTAACACGTTGAAAGTCACGTTGTTTTGATTGCTATACTATTCAGGATAGAAGCTTACTCGCCACAGAAATCAAATTAGCCCATTATAATTAGGTATAAAGATAAAAGGGTTATCCATTGAATAATGTACTCATTTGTATAATTACACAGAAAGACAGCTAGCGAAACACACTATAATTACGGGGCATTAAATCGTAGGCAATAGGAAGGTATCAATGAACTAACTTAAATCTAACTCGATAGCGGGTGCCTGATTTAATTTAAGCAGGCACCCGAAAAATTTAATGCAATAATTAGAGTGACAAATTACTTAAAATATCGTCATCCACTAAGTTTGCTAGCGTCACCTTTAACTTAGGTGTACGAGCCATTTCACGCTTAATCGCAAAATTAGCCTCTTCATTACGCGCCCAACTGCGACGCGCTATGCCATTGTTTACATCAAATAACAGCATAGATTTTAGTCGACGTTCAGCACTATCAGTGCCATCTAACAACATACCAAAGCCGCCGTTAGTTACTTCGCCCCAGCCAACGCCACCCCCGTTATGAATCGACACCCAAGTTGCACCACGGAAACTATCACCAATCACATTGTGAATGGCCATATCAGCGGTAAATCGGCTACCATCATAAATATTAGATGTTTCACGAAATGGTGAATCTGTGCCACTAACATCATGATGATCACGTCCTAATACAACGGGGCCAATATCACCTCGGCTTATTGCGTCATTAAACGCTTTCGCGATTTCCATTCGCCCTTGTGCATCCGCATAAAGAATACGTGCTTGAGAGCCGACCACGAGCTTATTTTGCTTCGCATCGTTGATCCACGTAATATTATCCTGCATTTGCTGCTGAATTTCTTCAGGAGACTCTACCATAATTTTATTCAAAACCTGCGCGGCAATTGCATCAGTTTTATCTAAATCTTCAGGCTTCCCTGATGCACATACCCAGCGAAATGGTCCAAATCCATAGTCAAAACACATTGGCCCCAGGATATCCTGTACGTATGATGGATATTTAAAATCAATACCATTGTCAGCCATGACATCACCACCCGCTCGTGATGACTCAAGTAAAAATGCATTACCATAGTCAAAAAAGTAGGTGCCTTTTGCAGTATGCTTGTTGACCGCATCTGCGTGGCGTTTGAGGGTCTGTTGTACTTTAACTTTAAACAGCTCAGGTTCTTCTCTAATTAACCTATTTGACTCTTCATAACTAATATCTACAGGGTAATAACCACCTGACCATGGGTTATGCAATGATGTCTGGTCAGATCCTAAATGAACGAAGATGTTATGTTCATCAAATGCTTCCCATACATCAACCACATTCCCTATATAAGCAATGGAGACTACTTCCTCATTTGCTTGAGCCACTTTTAAACGTGAGATCAGATCATCCATATTATCAATTAGCTCATCAACCCAGCCTTGTTGATGACGCTTGATTGCTGCTTTAGGGTTCACTTCTGCACAAACGGTGATACATTTGGCGATATTACCGGCTTTAGGTTGTGCACCACTCATGCCACCTAATCCTGCGGTAAGAAATATTTTCCCTTGAGAGCTTTCACCTTTGTTGAGTACTTTACGGAACGCATTCATAACCGTAATTGTTGTACCATGTACAATACCCTGAGGCCCAATATACATGAATGAGCCAGCTGTCATTTGACCATATTGTGTTACGCCTAAAGCGTTGAACTTCTCCCAATCATCAGGCTTAGAATAGTTCGGGATCATCATGCCATTTGTAACAACTACGCGTGGCGCATCTTCTGATGATGGAAACAACCCCATTGGGTGACCTGAGTAAATATGCAACGTTTGATCCGAGTGCATTTCACTTAAGTATTTCATCGCTAATAAATATTGAGCCCAGTTTTGAAAAACTGCGCCATTTCCACCATAAGTTATTAATTCTTCTGGGTGCTGCGCAACAGCAGGGTCTAGGTTATTTTCAACCATAAGCATTATCGCTGCTGCTTGTTCACATTGTGCTGGATACTCAGACACAGAACGGGCTCTCAGATCATAATTTGGTTTAAAGCGATACATATAGATACGACCGAAGTCATTTAATTCTTGTGCAAATTCTACCGCCAACTCTTGATGCCATGCTTTGGGGAAGTAACGTAATGCATTTCTTATTGCTAACTGTTTCTCATCCACGCTCAAAATATCTTTGCGTTTTGGTGCGCGATTCGCATCAGTGGGATAAGGTTTAGCAGCCGGTAATTCAGATGGAATACCTTGTTTTATCTGTTCTTTAAAATTCATCACAACTCCCTCTTAATTTACTGTAAACGCTTGTGACTTAACCAATGTTATCATGGCATCAATATCGGGCTTTAATAGCCTATCTTCTTCAAGTTTTGCAACTTTAGCTCTAATCACTTTTAAATTTTGCTCAATTAATTCAGAGCACTTATTTGGTCTTCTGAATTCAATGGCTTGGGCAGCATACATCAACTCAATGGCGAAGATTTTTTCAATGTTACCTAAAATTTGGTTAAGCTTTCTACCAGAAATACTCCCCATAGACACATGATCTTCTTGACCCATAGAGGTAGGCACACTGTCCGCCGACGGTGGGAAACATAAAGACTTGTTTTCCGTTACAAGTGCTGCAGTTGCATATTGAGGGATCATCATGCCTGAATTCAATCCTCCAGAACTTGTGAGTAACCGAGGTAAGCCGTGCAGCCCTTCTAAAAGCAAATAACAACGTCTATCAGAAATATTGCCTAACTCAGCTGCTGCTATTGATGCGTAATCTAATACCATAGCTAACGGCTGACCGTGGAACCCTCCCCCAGAGATCGCTTCTTCTGCACTGACAACGATAGGGTTATCTGTCACTGAGTTCATTTCAATTTCAGCCAGCTCTTTCAAATGGTAGTACGCATTACGAGATGCACCATGCACCTGAGGGATACAGCGCAATGAATAAGGGTCTTGAACACGCTCACAGCCTTGGTGAGCAGCCATATTTTCCGAGTTTTTGAAAAAGCGTCTCATACGAGCAGCAACTTCAACATTACCTACAAATGCACGAATTTCATGTAGCTCAGCTCTAAATGGCGATTCACTGCCTTGCATACCTTCAATACTCATAGCACCCGTGACATCAGCAAGATCGAGCAAATACCCCATTTTTGTTAATGCTGTAATCGCATGCGACAAAATGAATTGAGTACCATTAATGAGCGCTAACCCTTCTTTTGCATGCAGCTCAAGCGGCACTAAACCGTGCTCACGCAACAGAGGGGCCGCTGGGACAACTTCCCCATTTTGCCAAAACTCTCCTTCACCAATAAGCGGTAAAAACAAGTGCGATAGAGGTGCTAAATCACCAGATGCACCAACTGAACCCTGCTCTGGTACCACAGGAATGAGATCAAGGTCGATAAATGCCAGCATTCTTTGTATTACTTCAAGGCGGATCCCAGAAAACCCCTGACTTAAAGCATGAACTTTGGTAATCAACATTAATTTAGATATTGGTTTAGCGATTGGTTCACCAACCCCAACAGCATGGGTGATCAGTAAGTTTTTCTGCAATAAGTGTGTTTCTTCTGGAGAGATCTGTGTATCACATAAAGGACCGAACCCAGTGTTGATACCATAAATTGCTTTGTCAGAGCTCGCCATTTTGTCGACGTTTTGTCTGCTTTTATTTACTTTATCTAATGCTTCTTGACATAAATGTGCTTTAACACTGCCGTCTGCGATTGCATTTACAATATCTACATTAAGGCGATCTACACCATACTTAAACGTCATTTCACTCTCCAAAATCAACTTCTTATGTACTTTTATACTGATAATAACGTTATCCTAGCTTGCTCTTGATGTTTCATAAATGCATAATAATCGGTATTCATTCCGGTATTATCAAACTTATTAAGCGAGATAAAGTGCAAGTTCATGACGTTGATTTAAGGTTGCTAAGAATATTCGTTGCAATTGTTGAGTGCGGCGGCTTATCAGCTGCCGAATCACGTTTAAATATTGGCCGTTCCACTATCAGTTCGCATTTATCAGACCTAGAAGTTCGCCTTGGGATCAAGCTGTGTAAAAGAGGCAGAAGCGGCTTTGAATTAACCGAACCCGGCAGAGTGACATATCAAGCATCGCTTGAGCTCCTGCAACAGTGTGAGGCTTTTACCACCACCATTGCCAGTTCAAAAAATAAACTATCTGGTAGAGTCACTATTGCTACAATAGATACTATGGTGAGCGATCCACGCTGTGGGGTTGCACGCGCTATTTCAGCGCTGAGAGCGCAAAGTGAACATATCCAATTTGATATCAATGTGTGTGAGGCCAAAGAAGTCGAAACATCGGTCATGAATGGGCGTTCTTTAGTTGGACTGGGCGTCAGCAGGCATCATATAAGGGGTCTCGATTACCATCCACTGTATAACGAGAATAACTATTTATATTGTGGTGTTGGCCACCCTCTTTTTGCTTGCAACCCATCAGATGTTGAACGGCATCTACAAAATGCAGAGGTTATTACCAGTAACTATACACGGGATAAAGAAACAAGAAATGATGGTCTCAACTACCAAAGTACGGCTATTGCCTATCACGATGAAGGTATTGCGCATTTGATCCTATCAGGTGATTTTATAGGCTATTTACCAGAGCATTACGCCAGTTATTGGGTAGACAAGGGGTTATTTAAACCAATTCTTCCTAGTCGATACTCATATCAGATCCCTGTTGTGATGATAACGTCAAAAAACAACCTAGCCTCCCCTTTAGCCAACGCCCTCGTTAAAGAAATTATACGTTGCCATAAAACTGACCAATAATTTGTTATCCTCATTTTTCCAATATGTGGAAAATACGTACTTTTGATTAAGTATTTACCACCATTCGAATTCGTAAACAGAGTAATCTTAGCTACACTCAATAAAAGTATATGCAACAAGCGGTTTCTTGAATGAAAGAATGTTGTGGTTTTGTGATTTCTCTTTTTTTGGCGTTTTATCCACTTTTTACAACCGCTAAGATGTCAGATCAGGCATTTAGTGAACTACGAACACAAATTAGTACTGCCAGCAGAAAGTCTCCACTAGCCGGTATTGTTAAAGTGGATGAACTCATGGTACATCACAGCTTAAGCCTTGTGCCAGCTCAACGAATCAGGTTGCTATATTTAAAATCTTGGTATCAAATTAACGCTGATCGTATCAAAGAAGCAATGAATACATTAGCTCAAGCACGGTTACTTGCCAGAGAAATTGAAGAGCCTGGTATTTTGTATAGCTACTACAGTATTTCGGCAAGTGCGTTTTCCAATGTAGAACTTTATGAACTTGCACTGGAAAATAACTTAAAAGCCTATGAAGAAGCCCCTTTATTAAAAAGTACTGAATTTATTCATCAGACAGAAAACAACATTGGCCATATTTATTTAAAGCTTGGTTTATTAGACGAAGCACAAAACTATTTTCAACGGTTTTATGAATCAGCATTAGCCTTAAATCAGCCTTCACAACAAAGCACAGGGCTTAATAATCTTGGAGAAGCAGCATTTTTAAAAGGTGAATTGGATAAAGCACTTGACCTTCATACCCAAGCTTTAGTGATCCGTCAGACCCATGGTTACGAATATCATGAAACATGGTCACTTTACAATTTAGGCCGTGTGTATATAAAACGAGAAGATTACCAACGAGGTGAAAAATACCTCACGCAAGCAATTGATAACTGGCGCAAGCAAAACGCCGTATCAAAAACGATTCAACCCAAGCTTGAGCTCGCTAAAGCATACATACAACAACAAAGAACTGATGAAGCAATCAATATGCTTAAAGAAGTGGTCGACATCGGCTACCAATACCAACAATTTTCAGCGCTACAAGAAGCGTTAATGTTACAAAGTAAATTGACGCGTAAAGAAGGTTTATTGGCTGATGCCCTTATTGCACTTGATAAATATAATCTTGTGGCGAAAAAGTTTACACAGAAGCAAGCCTCAATAGGGTTAGCGTATATGGTATCGCAAACTGAATTACAAACAAAAGAAACTGCGCTCAAACAACTAGAACAACAACACCAGTTAACGTTATCCATGGCACGTGCGCAACAACAACGAGATTTCATATTGCTGATCAGTGCTGTAATAATTATTCTTATTTCAAGCTTTTTTTTATATCGTCTAAATAAACGCAAGCATCAATTACAGACATTGGTAGAGCAACTGGAAGCAACACAAGACAAATTAATTGAGTCAGAAAAAATGCGCGCTATGACCACCTTGGTCTCTGGTATGGCACATCAACTCAATACGCCTCTTGGTTTAGTCATCACTGCAAACTCGACTCTGCAAGCCCAAGTAAACACTCTCACTACCCAATTTTCGGAGCAAACTCTTACACAAAAAAAGCTTGCTGATTTCATTGGCGGCTCTACTGAATTGTTAGCCCTTAGCCAAAATAACACTGAAAAAGCGGCTGATTTAATTCAGCGCTTTAAAATGATGTCTTCAAAATTACAAATTAGCGAACTCAGCACGTTTACCTTGGTGCCTTTCTTAGAAGATAATATCGCAAGTTTGGTAAAAATTCATAAACACGCATTTTCGTCTCATGTTAATGGAGCTGACATAGAAATAACGAACTACAAGTCGGTGCTATTAAAAGTTATCACACAACTTGTCGAGAACTCCGTCAAACACGGCTTTGGCAATACAGTCACACCGCGCATCGATGTGCAAATCGTTCATATAGATGATAACAAAGTTGTGATCCACTACAAAGACAACGGTTCGGGGATCCCTAAGACAAAGCACAAACAAGTATTTGACCCATTTTATACGACTAGACTCGGAGAAGGCAGCCTAGGACTGGGCCTCAATATTATTTATAATTCGGTCGTCCACATTATGAAAGGCGACGTAGAATGCACTGATGACAGCGAAGGCGCTCATTTCGTGATTAGTATCCCTGTCAATGTACAGCGCACAAGCTTAGTAGATTCATCAGACTCTGCACAGCTGTAACCTTAACCTTATCAATGTTTGTGATTTATGGTCTCAAGTTTGACTTTTCAGCAAGAATATTCCGTTGTTCTCTTTTCATTGCAGCTGCTTCATGTGCCACTAACTGGCTGAGCTTATTCGCTGGCAGTGCAAAACTGTCCGCTGAAGATATCTCAATACTACAATTAGTTAGAACATTTTTAAACACATAGCTCGCCCGGGACATATGAAAATCGGAGGTAACTAATATAATATGATAAATTCGAGCTTTTTTAAGGATACGCTGCGATAATGTGGCGTCTTCATATGTATATCGACTCAATGCATTTTCCAAAAAGGCCTGCTTAGGCACACCTTTTTTAACCATGTAGCGGCGCAGGTACTCAGCATGTGCAATGTTTGTTCTATTAAAATGATCGCCAAATCCGCCAGTACACAACAACTTATGGCTTCGCTTTGCATCAAATACAGTCAATGCGTGATCACAGCGCGAAATGGCAATCTCTGAAAGGCTACCATCATCATTATTTGGGCTGCCAAGCAAAACAATCGCTGAATTCATTTAGCCTCTCCTGAATGATTTGTTAATATTCAATCGCAGCCCGCATATCATGAACTAATTCACCGCAGACAGACAAAACCGAGACCAGTAATAGCGTCGCCATAATGTAGTTAAAACATCGCCGATGCTTTTTAGTCTGCAATGTTTTCTTTAATAAAGTGCCAAACATAAGCCATACTCCAACACACGGAAACGCAATAACTAAAAAGACTAACGCAATCAACACATTTTGCGATAAATACGCATCTCCTGCATTCGTAAAAGCCACTATAGCCCCGCTGGCGACTACCCACGCTTTTCCATTAACCCATTGAAACAATGCACCGTTCATAAATGTTAAAGGCTTAGCACGTGTTATTGACTGCATATCAGTATTAGATTTTGCAATGAGCCAAGCCAGATACACTAAATACACAACCCCAACACACTTTACAAATAAATGTAGCGAAGGAAATAGCACAAACAACTGCCCAAACCCAAATCCAACGAGTAACAACATTGTTGCAAACCCGACGCTTATCCCTATTAATAATGGCATACTCCTACGTACACCAAAATTAACACCAGAGGTAAGGACTAATACATTATTTGGTCCAGGTGTAATCGAAGATGAAATAGCAAATAACGCAACTGCTAATAAGTTGTCCATGTGGGGCCTTACAAAATTCAGATTAACGACAAGAAAGCGTCATATATAGACATTCATTGTATGGAATTGTACCAGGGTATGTAGCAAACCTAAAACCCGCTTTTTCATACGCACGAATAGCACTTAAATTATGCATTAACACAAACAAAGATACTTCTTCTAAATGAAAAAGTGTGCGTCCTTGTTTTATGAGTAACGAGATCAGATGATTGGCGATACCTTCGCCTCTATGTTGTGGCGAAACACTTAAACGTCCTAAATGACACCGACCAAGCCGTTCATAAACTTGACCGAATGCGAAACACTCTTCTTTATTATCAACCAAAACATAAGATGACACTTTATTAAGGTTTAAATTTTCCTTGAATGATTCAAAATTAAATGGAAACGGAAAACTAGGGCCAGCCCACTCTCGAACAGCTTGCTCATCTTCAAACCACAGCATAAGTGTACGTAACTGTTTTTCAGCTGGTATTACTAATTCCATATTTTTATCCAACTTGCATCATATCGTGATAAATCACTTAAGTTTACAGAACATAATGGCCTAAAAAAAAGATCCGTGATCAATGGGCCTCATTAGGACTATATACTGCGATTCATGAAAAAATCAAACCGTGTCTGCGTGGCGTACAGTATAATGAGGTGTGTTATACCGTACCAAAAATTTTGTCTCCAGCATCACCAAGTCCTGGCACAATATATCCCCTCTCATTTAAGTGACTATCTAACGATGCGGTATATATTTCAACATCTGGGTGTGCACTGAGCGTTGCATTAACCCCTTCCGGAGCTGCAACCAATATCACCGCTTTTATTTTCTTACACCCGGCTTTTTTAAGCATATCTATCGTCGCAATGAGTGAACCACCCGTTGCTAACATCGGGTCAATCACCAAGCTCAAGCGTTCATCAATTTTACCCACCAACTTCTCAAAATACGGTACCGGTTCAAGCGTTTCTTCGTTTCGTTGTAACCCTACAACACTTACTTTTGCCGCTGGTATTAGCTCCATAACACCATCCATCATGCCTAAACCCGCTCGCAATATAGGCACAACCGTGATTTTTTTTCCATGTAACTTAGCAACTTGAATGTCACTGCCTTCCCACCCTTTTATTGTTTGAGTTTCTAAAGGGAGATCTTTTGTTGCTTCATACGTTAATAAAGTGCCAATTTCAGCAACTAATTCGCGGAAGCTTTTCGTGCTGATCCCTTGCTGTCGAAGCAACGCAAGTTTATGTTGAACTAGAGGGTGATTAATTGTGTGTAAAGCCATCAAATTTTCCATATTTACAGTAATGGCATTATTATAGAGGTAATTAGTAGGCAGTGTACTTTACACGTAAAAAATATTTCCAGAGAAGGTGGTGTAAAATACACAATGGTTTGTGCTAACAAACCATTGTGATTTTTTATTATAGAGATTCAAAGAACTGCTCTGGTGTACTTCTAATTGGCTTAGTGCAAGTTACAGTAGGTGTACCTAAATATAAATACCCTACAATCTCATCCTCTGCTTTCATACCTAAAAGCGCTTTAACTTTTGGGCTTTGTGCAAAATACCCAGTGCGCCATACACCAGATAAATGCTGTGCGAATGCAGCTTGTTGCATAGCAAACACACTGCACGCGGCACTTTCTATTTGTTCGATACGCGGCACCTTTGGGTGCTCTTGAAATGGGCAAATGGCAATAATTAACATAGGCGCTCTTAGAGGAAGCTCTCTAGCACGATTAATAATGCGCTCTTCCTGCTGCTCTTCAACAGCGGCTTGATAATATATGTCACCCAGTTTATCCCTATCATCACCTTCAACAAGAATAAATCGCCATGGCTTAAGTGAACCATGATCAGGCACTTTTAACGCTGCTTTTTTTATTATCTCTAGTTGTGCTTGTGATGGCTCAGGAAATGATAAATTGCTATCTGATTGGCGCGTGGTTAAGAGTTCAATGGCATCCATGATAACAAACCTTTAATGAGTAATGAGTGTTATTTAGGATACCATCATATGTGTGGCTGGGCTATGACAACTCGATATAAATCATTTATTTATATCCTAACAAATCCCTATTAATTACCCTTATTGACGAGTTTACGTTTCAACCAAAAATCAACACTCACAAATCGCCCTCCACCACTGAATATCAGACTAAGCAACATCGCAAAATAAATCGCAGCAAATTCTATCCCATTGTTAAGTACAGCTATCGACCCTTTTTCATACAAGTAATCTGGGAATCCATGCTCACTAACAATGCCCTTTATTCTATCTAATCGCTCCCCGACCTCTAAGCTATTATCTAAACTTTCTTGAGCGCCTGGTATGTGCAACCACTCAAATACTTGAGCGGCGCTTGTATCAGGGTTCGTAGGGGCAATAGCAAACCAGCCATTGTGCCAATGCACTGTAGTTGCAGCAATAAACATTGTAAACATAAGTGGAATCGCGGCAATTCTTGTAAAAAGGCCGATTAAAATTAGCCAGCCACCTAAGAATTCAGACCAACCTGCTAGAAATGCCAATAAGTCAGGAAACGGTAATCCTAACCCCCACTCACTATTGCCAAACCATGCCACAACATTTGAGTCTGGCAACAAAGTACTTGGAAAACTTATATCCTCATTCGCTAAATTCAATTTATTGAACCCGGCTATAATCATGATTGGGGCTAGTATCAGCCGAAACAATAACGGGGGGATCCCATCTAAAACGTGTATTTTGTCTAGAATCTTTTGATAAAGGGCGTGAATTTGTAACAGCATGTGCGGCCTTCTGATAGTTATATTTAAAACTTAGTTATCAGTGTAGACCGCATTTTGAAAAATTTTATTGCACAAGAATAAAGAAAAAAGTATGAGTTTTATCTTTATATCACCCTAGCAACCTGTAGCGCTTCATAAATCGCTCGTTTAGCATCTATTGCGCTTGCCAATTTGGCGCCGCCGATAACATGTTGATTATCGGGTAAAGCTTCTTTGTTAAATAGCTTATCATTTGATACTTGCCCGATACACGCAATGACAGTATCAACCTCTAGCCAAGTTTCTTTGCCATTAACATTTACTAACAGTCCCTTATCTGAAAAAGCAACATATTCACACCCAGCAATTTGCTTAACATCATGGTGCTTTGCTACTTGTCGATGTATCCACCCCGTTGTTTTACCTAAATCACTGCCGAATCGACCGTCACTGCGCTTTAACATATAGAGCTTGCGAGGGTCTTTGGTTTGGTTTGCTTCACATTCTATTCCCCATTGCAGCTTAAAATCATCAATTGACTGCTCGGGTGTTTCTGTTAGAAACGCCACCATATCAAACCCAATACCACCGGCACCTAAAATGGCGATTCGCTCGCCGAGTTCAACCTCACCTCTAATTACCTCATCGTACGCATACACCTGTTTCCCGTCTGTACACTGTATTGGAGATAAACGAGGCGTTACACCGGTTGCAAACACAACATCATCATATTTGCTGAGCATTTCTTCGCTATAAGCGGTATCAAGCGTCAAATTTACCTTTAGCCGTTTAAGTTCTGATAAGTAAAATGCCAATGTCTTTTTAAAATCTTCTTTACCCGGAATTTGCATAGCAAGATTGAACTGACCACCTGGGTGCGTATTCTTATCAATTAACGTTACCTTATGGCCTTTTTTTGCCAAATAGTAACTCACCGACAACCCTGCTGGACCTGCACCGACTACTAATACATCCTTCGGCTTTTCAGCGAGTTCTAATGGATAATCTAGCTCAAACCCAGCCTGTGGGTTTACCAAACATGTCGCACGCTTTCCTTTAAAAACATGATCTAAGCACCCTTGATTGCAGCCAATACAAATATTAATTTGTTCACTGTGATTATTGCGGTATTTGTTAAAAAACTCCGGGTCTGCCAATAGTGGCCGAGCCATTGAAATTAAATCGGCTTCGCCATTGTGTAATATATCATTGGCAATATCGGGCGTATTAATGCGGTTAACAGCAATGACAGGAATATTTACTACATCTTTCAAGCGCTTTGATGCTTCTTTAAATGCGCCTGGTGGAACCATGCTCGCTATCGTTGGAACACGTGCTTCGTGCCACCCTATCCCAGTATTGAGAATATCAACACCCGCCGCCTCGAGCGCCTTTGCTTGAGTTGTTACCTCTTCAGGCGTTGAACCATTCGGAATTAAATCCATCACTGACAGCCTAAAAATGATCATGAACTTATCGGATACATTTTCCCTAACTGCTTTGACTATCTCAATCGCTAAACGCATTCTATTGTCTAAGTTACCACCGTATTTGTCACTGCGTTTATTGGTATGACTGGCCATAAACTCATTGATCAAATACCCTTCCGATCCCATTACTTCCACTCCATCATAACCGGCTTTCTCCGCAAGTTTTGCCGAATGCGCGAAAGCTTTAATAGTGCTTTGGATCATGTTCAATGACATGCTTTTAGGCTTATATGGACTAATGGGCGCCTTAACTGCGCTTGGTGCAACATTAAAAGGATGATAAGCGTAGCGCCCTGCATGTAAAAGTTGCAGACAAATTTTAGCCCCATGTTGATGAACTGCACGTGTGTAGGCTCGGTGTTTAACAACATCATAGTAGCTATTAAAAGAAGAAGAAATTGGCGTCAACTTTCCTCTAATATTAGGGCTATACCCTCCAGTAATAATCAGTCCAGTGCCACCTTTAGCTCTGGCCTCATAAAATGCACTTAAACGCTTTCGGTTATGCCATCCCTCTTCTAACCCTGTGTGCATTGAACCCATAACTAAGCGATTACGTAATTCAGTGTGTTTTAATTCTATCTTTTTTTCTAACATTACCTGCCCCGGCTAACTGGTCTAACCTGTGCAACATTATCAATTTCCCATGAATTAGCAAGTACCTTAAGAAGTAAATTAATTGTTTATTTCCATTAATGACGTTTTATTGCTAAGTTTCTCACGCTATTGATACACTTTTAGGATGTTTAGACGTCTATAAATACTTCGTTACGTTTTTATCGTTACACCTTTATATTTTCTGAGGTAATATCACAATAGCGAACATTTTAGGTACTCCTATATATTGAGGTCTGATTTTGAATTTAATTGGTAAACTTTTTAAAGGGCTATGGCATGGCCTTAACTTTTCTCGCCGCCTTGTCTTGAATTTGTTATTTTTAGGCATAATTGTTGGCGTTGTGATAAGCGCATCAAGTACAAAAGATGAAGTTGTTATTGATGACAGCAGCGTACTTCGACTCAATTTACAAGGTGCGTTAGTTGAAGAGCTTACATATGTTGATCCCTTTGACGCGGCATTAAATGATGCAACCAACTCTAACGACCAGCCTAAAGAAATTTTATTGGATGACGTTTTACGTGTGATCAATGAAGCAAAGCATGATAACCGCATTCAAGTCTTATTACTTGATTTAAAAGGCTTGCGAGGTGGGCACTTAGACAAACTACGCAGCATTGCAAATGCAATAGAAGCCTTTAAAGAGTCGGGTAAACAAGTTTTAGCCCATGGTTCATATTATTCACAAGGCCAGTATTATTTGGCATCAAAAGCAGATTCCATTTCTCTACACCCATATGGTGGTGTCGATATCCGCGGTTTTGCAACATACCCACTGTACTTTAAAGATGCATTGGAAAAATTAAAAGTAACGCAACACATTTTCCGCGTGGGTACATATAAATCGGCTGTTGAACCTTTTATTCGCAACAGCATGTCTGAACCCGCAAAAGAAGCGAGTAAACTTTGGTTAAATGAACTTTGGGCACAATACAAACAAGACATTGTCGCTTCTCGATCATTTGATGTGTCAAACTTTGATGAAACAACAGAGCAGTATTTAACAAAAATAGAGCGAGTTGATGGTGATTACGCACAGTATGCACTGTCAAATGGCTGGGTCGATACATTAAAAACCGATCAACAATTGCAACAAGAACTGATTGAGTTGGTCGGTAAAAACAAATCAGGCAAAAGCTACAAACAAGTATCATTCAATAAATACCTAAACTACATCACACCAGCAGTTGATATGGTAAACCCGGTCACCGAAAAAGTGGCAGTTATCGTAGCAAGGGGTAACATTGTGGACGGTAAGCAAAAAGCGGGTCGTATTGGCGGAGAGTCAACCGCTGCATTACTCAAAAAAGCACGTCTTGACGACAAAGTTAAAGCTGTTGTACTTCGTATTGATTCCGGTGGTGGCAGTATGTTCGCCTCTGAAATAATCCGTAATGAGGTACTTGCTATTAAAGAAGCAGGGAAACCGGTTGTCGCCTCGATGGGCTCTGTGGCTGCATCTGGCGGTTATTGGATAGCCACATCTGCAAACGAAATTTGGGCATCACCAAGTACAATTACTGGGTCTATTGGCGTGTTTGGTTTAATAATGACCTTTGAGAACGCACTAAATGATTTAGGCATTTATTCTGATGGCGTAGCGACTACCGAGTTACACGATATTTCACTGTCACGCGGTTTAAACCCACAACTAGCCCAAGTACTCCAGCTTGGGGTAGAAAACGCCTATGACAAATTCATTAGTGTAGTGGCAAACTCTCGAGGCCTTGAAAAATCGGCTGTTGATAAAGTCGCACAAGGGCGTGTTTGGACTGCAACACAGGCGAAAGAGTTTGGTCTTATTGATAACTTAGGTGACAAAAAAGACGCTATTTCTGCCGCAGCCAAGCTCGCAAACTTAGAGTTTTACGACATCATCACTATTGAACAAACGTTATCTGAGAAAGAGTTATTACTAAGAGAGATTTTTGGCTCAGCCATGGTTCACGATACACTCAGTGCACTCGCGCCACAATCGAGTTTATTAAAATTAATAGAGCAAGGCTTTGGCAATATAAGCACTGATTTAAGTCACCATCTCACGACGTTATCACAAATGAATGACCCTAACGGTATCTATACACAATGTGTAGTATGCCAGATAACATATTGATCATTCGCTGCAATAATTAGCGACACTTGATATACTAAGCCCAGAATCGATTCTGGGCTTTTTAATATGAAAAGAAAAAAAATATACATCGCTTATACCGGTGGTACCATCGGTATGAAGCAGTCTAGCCGTGGTTACATACCTGCCGAAGGCTATTTAACTGAAACGGTAAAAAGCAACGCTGAGTTCACGCGTGAAGAAATGCCGCTGTTTGACATTCATGAATATTGCCCGTTAATCGATTCTTCTGATATGTCACCTCATCATTGGCAATTGATTGCGGATGATATTAAAGCCAAATATGATCAATACGATGGATTCGTTGTGCTACACGGTACCGACACCATGGCATATACCGCGTCAGCTTTGTCTTTCATGTTTGAAAATCTAACCAAACCGGTCATTGTGACGGGCTCACAGATCCCTTTATCTCAACTTCGTTCTGATGGACAAGTGAACCTATTAAATGCAATGTACTTGGCGGCCAACTATCCAATTGCAGAAGTCAGCTTGTTCTTTAACAATAAGCTATTCAGAGGCAATCGCGCCACCAAAGCACATGCAGATGGCTTTGATGCATTCTCTTCTCCTAACTTGCCCCCCCTGGCACAATCAGGGATCAACATAAAACTAAAAGAGGGTAAGTTAAGCCCTTATGTAGAGCAAGCACTGCAAGTGACGCCTATCACGCCTCAACCTGTGGGCGTGCTCTATCTTTACCCTGGGATCAATATAAATATTGTCAATAATATCCTTGACGGTGATATACGCGCACTCATTTTACTGAGCTTTGGTGTTGGCAATGCACCACAACAACCACCATTTCTAAATGCCTTAAAAGCAGCGTATGACAAAGGCGTTGTCATTGTAAACTTAACTCAATGTATTCAAGGCCAAGTAAATATGGGCGGTTATGCTACAGGAAATGCCCTTCTCAACTGTGGTGTGATCAGTGGCTATGATATGACATTAGAAGCGTGTATCGCCAAATTGCATTATTTATTCAGCCAACAGTTAGAAATTGAAACTGTCAGGCATTTAATGCAAGACAATTTAAGAGGTGAAATAACTCGGTAACTGTGTGGATATGTTAATAGGCTGGTTATCATTAAGCGTAATGAATAATAAATGTTTAATTCACAAGCAGTGACACGACGATTTATCAAATGCAAAGACAGTTTACTGGGACTTCACTGTCTTTGTTATTAAAGTGCCCTGCTTGATAAAGTGATCATTTTGCTTAACTGAGCCTTTAACTAACTGGACGAATGAGCCATCTCCTTGAGTAGCGGCTAGATTAAGGTGAACCGCGATGAATGTGTAATGGCCGTAAACTATTTTGGCAGCTAACCGACATAGCGAAATTGAATAGATTTAAAGATTGCTGAAACAAATTAGCCTAAAAAGAATCTGGATGCTTTTGGCCTGAGAAGGTTCATATGTGTATGCTCATAGCGTATTCAGCACAGCCAGTATGCTCACAAATGTGCTCATTGTCTACCTCAAAACCTTGAGATAGATAGAACTTGTAAGTCGCCTCATTGTCTTTGTATACGTTTAAAGTCAATTCCAAACACTGCTCTTTAGCATGTGCCATTAACTGCTTACCGACACCTTGACCTTGATGTTCAGGTGAGACAAAAATTGCTGCTAACAGGTTTTCATATAATGAGTAGAAACCAATCACGTCCCCATCAATTTCAAACACATAAGTTTTCGATGCTGGGATGTAGATTTCACGCATGTTTGAAACTTGAGATCCCCAAAATTCTGCTGCGACAAAATCATGAGCTTTAATTGATGCTTGAAGCCAAATATCGAGAACTAACTCACTATCTTCTTGTTTATATTGTCTAATCATCTTCGATTCATCCATCG
>NZ_JAGJEF010000067.1:0-28460 GCF_018100875.1 Pseudoalteromonas sp. MMG012 | reverse complement strand
GTGTTTTCAAAACATTTTCTATTCCAAAACCTTTACCCAAATCAGAGGTTAATTACATCCTTTTTGTACAGTTTGAGTTGATACTCTAACTACAAAGTCATTGTAATCACTATCGTTTTGATCTTCCCAATACTGGGTGTTACCACTTTGCCTCATATTAGTAGTTAATTGGCCACTGTTACCATTGATGGCCATAACGTATGAGATTGAGCTCGATTGCAATACATCATAGCTGCCATTTGCACCATACTCATCAAGCAGTTTGACATAACTGCCATTCACTTTTATACCCCAATCATTGTTGAACAAGGAGCTTTCGGAAACGAATTGATAATTAATACGCGTGTAATTTACAGGCGTGCATGGAGCGTCATCATTAACAATCGTGCCACCGGCACTGCTTTGGCCAGAAATGCCTGATTGTGCAACAGCATTAACGGTTAGCGTTTTATCAGCGCTATGCACAGTGTTATCAATTGTTTGAATAGAGACGGTGGCATTTGTTTGACCAGATAGAATTGTCACGGATGCCGTTGATAATGTGTAATCACTTGGTGATGTTGTCCCATCAGTCACCGACAATGCAACCGTAATATCTTCAGTAAATGTTGTACTTATTGTTGCATTGTATGTCAGTGTTCCACCTTCGACAACCGAGTCTGTGACGGGTTGAAGTGAAAAAGTGGGTTTAGGAGCCGTGCCGCATTGCACGTTGGTGTAGCATGCAACAGGTTGATTAGTATTTGTTGCTAGATCATTTAATCTAACGGGCACAGTGGCAAGCAAGCAAGTTGACCCTGTATTAGGCTCCAACATATATATTTGCGACTTATTAGCGTGCCCATGATCGTTAATGAGTGTCCGACTGATCACCACATCGCCTGCTTGATTAAGGGTTGCGCCTGTAACTGAAGTTAAGCCGTGATTAGAAAGCAAAGTTAGTGCATAGGTACTGCGGTTGATTTCGTAGGTTGAGCTTGACGTAACGAGCAGCAGTTGACTGCCTTTAATTACTAAGTCACCACGATACTTACCCGATAGGTTACCTAAACTCGCAAGTTCGGTTGTCTCACCAGTTTGCTTGTCTATTTGATACAGCTTACTGTAGCTGCTGGCGAGTAAAGTATCATTCTGATTATCATAAACCATGCCTATGACTGATTTTGTTGTACCAACAATAGTATGGCTTTGGCTTGTAAAGTCATAATAAGCTAACTTTGTTGATTTGTACCTTTTTCCTTTAATTGGTAGGTGTGCAAGTTCATCGGCGCTAATCGACAGGGCACTCACGTCAACCTCATACTCTGTTGGGCGCGGAGAGGCGACATAATACATTCGGTTATTGCTGTTATCATAGGCGAGTGCACTAGAGCTGAACTTAGCTATTGATTTAGCTTGTGCTGATTGGACTTCCTCATTGAGGCTGAAGAGTAGACCTAAATCTCCGCGACCGGCATTGATCCCATAGAGCTCCCCTAGGCATTCGTTTGCATAGCTCGGAGCGCAAATACCAATAGCTATGAGTGATAGTGCAGGCATGGTTAATGAAGTTTTTGTCATGGTGTAGTATCCAAGGTAGTTCATCCTGAACAACTAATACAACACAAAGTAATGTCACACCCGGTCCATATCGCAGGTGTGATTTCTTAATCCTTTGAGGCGAGTGCTTCCGTTATTGACTTTGCAATCTGAGGTTATTATCTACACTTAAAAACATTTTATCAACATTTATTTGGTACTAAAGGGTTGGTTTTTTGTGGGGTTTACGCTTTGTTGTTCATTTTTATATAGTTAGGTAATAGCTCTTCGACAATTTTTTTTGCACTAATGGTATAGCGGACTCCATTAAACATAACGGAAGTTTGTTCATCAATACCTGTTATTCCGGTTAGTGTCCAACCTTCTCCGCGTTCAGGGCAGTAGACTTTCGTTGTGGGTTGAATCACTTTAAACTCTTCAGACATTATATTTCCTAGATGGACTGATTTTGCGCAGATAGTTTATACTAATTATAGAATTTTCCAATCTATGTAGCTCCGATGGTATTACAAACCACCCGTTTATTTTTAAGGCCTATCTCGCATCGAGATATAGATGCCCTGTTGCGGTTACTTAATGAGCCATTGATCGCTCAGTATAATGATTATGGGCAAACAGTGAGCCGTGATGAAGCAAAATCATTGATCCAATGGGATCTTGAGCAAGCTTATCAGGGAACAGGTACGCGCTTTGTTATTATTAATAAAATATCAAATGAATTTATAGGCACATTAGGCGTTTATGACCATGATATTATTAAAAAGCATTGCTTTTTAGGTTTCGAGCTTGCGCCATCCGAATGGGGAAAAGGTATTATGCGTGAAGCACTCGAGTGCCTATTTAACTATTTACTTGAAAACATCGCACAAAATGGGCTTCCTTTGCTGGTAAGAGCACAAGTTGAGAGTTTAAATAAGAACTGCATAAAACTATTAACACGCTTGATGTTTACGCAATCGAACGTAAATGAATATATCCTGCTCTTAGAAGCTTCAGGAGAAGCAGATCCGAATGCTATGTATGAGCAGGTAGCAGATACATTACTTTTGGATCAAATGTAATTTATTGCTGAGAGTACGGACCATCTCTTGTGCAGTGGTATTGTCGTCACATAACCCTTGTAATAAAGTCATGAAATAGCAATCCATCATGACGTTTGCCTGTGTCGCATCGTATTGCTGTTCGGAATATAGCATTAGTTTAAATGCGTTCAATTGATCTAAAAAGTACGCTTGTTGCCATAAAATGCAAACCACGAGCTCTTTACTAAACTCTTTATTTTCTAAATAAAAGGCATACAAATATTTGGCATAATGGCGAAGCTTTAATCGGGGTGTATGGTGTGTATCTGTTTCTGCCGCCTCTTGTATTACCGAGTCTATTTTGCGATACATTGCGACTTTCAGTATGTCGGCTTTTGACGGGAAATGGCTAAACACCGTGCCAGTTGCTACACCAGCATATTGTGATATTTGCCGGGTCGTAGTGTCATGGTACCCATACTCGTTAAATAGGTCCCAGCTTGCGTTTAAAATTGCAGAGTATGTTTTTTCTCTTTTATTCATAATAGTCCCTATTCGAAGAAGCAAATATCTTAGCACTATTTTTTATACAAACACATATCATGCTTATTTTATGAGCTTGCTCAATTATATTAATGAGTGCGCTCAATTTTAAGTGACGTACTGTATCTCAGATATTTGGACATGGACTATTTTCAGCTATTGACTTTCATCCATGGTGATTACGCTCGCTATAGAAGGAGGTGCTATGCCCAACAGGTATGTTGCTACTCTTTTTTAACATCGGTATTATTTAATTGCTGTGGAACGCTGGAGAATGGTTGAACCCCAATAAAAAATATACTTAGAAAGCCTAAAGCAAGTATTTCACTATGAACTTTCGTGGTTTTACGCGCGCGTTTAGTTTAAAATCAAGCACTGATAAAATGTAAATTAAGATAATCCTGAGGAGCCTGTTATTTTAAGTGCAGCTAACGTCACCATGCAGTTTGGTGCAAAACCATTATTCGAAAATATCTCTGTAAAATTTGGAGATGGCAATCGCTATGGCCTTATCGGTGCAAACGGTTGTGGTAAATCTACATTAATGAAGATCCTTGGTGGCGAACTTGAAGCCAGCGCTGGTAACGTAAGTGTGTCACCTAACACCCGTCTAGCTAAATTAAATCAGGACCAATTTGCTTACGAAGAGTACTCCGTTGTTGACACGGTTATTATGGGTCACAAAGAACTCTGGAGCATAAAAGCAGAACGAGATCGTATTTACTCATTACCAGAGATGAGTGAAGAAGACGGGATGAAGGTCGCAGATCTTGAAACGGAATTTGCAGAAATGGATGGTTACTCCGCCGAAGCTAAAGCAGGTGAATTGCTGTTAGGTGTGGGGATTCCAACTGAGCAACACTATGGTTTAATGTCTGAAGTTGCGCCTGGTTTTAAACTGCGAGTGCTGTTAGCGCAGGTGTTGTTTGCTGATCCAGATATCATGCTGCTAGACGAACCAACCAACAACTTAGATATCTATACTATCAAGTGGTTGGAAGACGTTTTAAATCAACGTGATTGCACTATGCTTATTATTTCCCACGATCGGCATTTCTTAAATTCAGTGTGTACACATATGGCTGACATAGATTATGGTGAGTTACGTGTTTATCCGGGCAATTATGACGAATATATGTTCGCGGCAACACAAGCACGTGAAAAACTACTCAGTGAAAATGCCAAGAAAAAGGCGCAAATTGCGGAGCTACAACAGTTTGTATCACGCTTCTCTGCCAATGCATCGAAAGCTAAACAGGCGACTTCTCGAGCTAAACAAATAGATAAAATTCAGCTAGATGATGTTAAAGCATCATCTCGTCAGTCACCGTTCATCCGTTTTGAACAGTCAAAACAACTTTTCAGAAACGCACTTGAACTTAATAACGTTGGCCAAGGCTATGATGAATTATTATTTTCAGGGCTTGAAGGGTTAGTTGAAGTAGGTGAACGCATCGCGATCATTGGTGAGAATGGGGTTGGTAAATCAACACTATTGCATTCTTTTGCTGGTAGACTTGACCTAAAAGAAGGTGACTTTAAATGGTCTGAAAATGCCAATATTGGTTATTATGCGCAAGATCATGCTGATGAATTTGACAAAGATATGACTGTCTTTGAGTGGATGGAGCAATGGCAGCAAGAAGGGGACGACGAACAAGTTATTCGCAGTTATTTAGGTCGCATGCTGTTCTCTCAAAATGACATTAAGAAGTCGGTGAAAGTGCTTTCAGGTGGTGAACAAGGTCGTATGCTTTTTGGTAAGTTAATGATGTTCAAACACAACATGTTATTGATGGATGAACCAACAAACCACATGGACATGGAGTCAATTGAAGCATTAAACTTAGCGTTAGAGCAGTACGAAGGCACGTTATTTTTTGTATCTCACGATCGACAGTTCGTATCATCACTTGCGAATCGAATTTGGGAGATTAAAGACGGGAAAGTAATTGACTTTAGAGGTAGTTACGAAGAGTACCTTGCATCACAAGAACTGGCATAACTTAATCAACCGCGCTGTAGAGTGCGGTTTTTTATTACGCGCTTTATTGTCGTTTTTAATATCAAAGGCTGTATATCACAAAGCAGTAATAAAAATGGTATTAGCATCGCACTTAGGTATAATACCGCGCAAAAATTAACATAGTTTTGATTACCCCAACATACATTCAAAACTGTGATTTATATTGTATCGTTTAACTTACTATTACCGAGGATTTACTATGACGGTTGGCATTATTATGGGTTCAAAATCAGATTGGCCTACCATGCAGCATACAGCAGATATGTTAGACAAATTTGGCATTGCGTATGAAACGAAAGTTGTTTCAGCGCACCGGACTCCTCAATTATTGGCTGACTATGCATCAACTGCTGCTGAGCGTGGTATTAAAGTCATTATCGCAGGCGCAGGTGGTGCTGCACACCTTCCGGGTATGGCTGCTGCTTTTACGAGTTTACCCGTATTAGGCGTTCCCGTTAAATCTAAAACATTAAACGGAGTTGACTCGTTACTTTCTATTTGTCAAATGCCAAAAGGTGTTGCTGTTGGTACCCTTGCCATAGGTGATGCAGGTGCTGCTAATGCTGGATTGCTTGCTGCGCAAATTTTGGGTTGTCAGCAACCGGAGATTTTCGAAAAAGTTGAAGCGTTCCGCAAAGCGCAAACGGAAACAATTCTAGCTAACCCGAATCCAGCTGAATAATATGAATATATTAGTTTTAGGGTCAGGGCAGTTAGCGCGGATGATGAGTTTATCTGCGACGCATTTAGATTTACATGTGTTAGCGTATGACGTTAGCACTAAAAAGGTCGTTAATCCGGTTACCGGTCAGCTTAGTGAGCAATCGTTATCACAGGCGATTGCATCAAGTTGCGCAATCACGGCTGAGTTTGAGCATATCCCTCATGATGTTCTTGAACAATGTTCACTCAGCGGGAAGTTTTATCCAGGTGCGCAAGCCATAGCGACTGGCGGTGATCGAGCGAAAGAGAAAGCGTTACTTGATAAAGCTGCAGTGAAATGTGCGCCTTATAAATTGATCACCGAAAAACAGCACTTTTTAGATGCCGTAGAACAATTGGCTTTGCCTATGGTTGTCAAAACGTGCCAAGCCGGTTATGACGGTAAAGGGCAGTGGCGTGTTAAATCAGTCGAGGATATTGAGTCAATCTGGCTAGAAATGGCTGAGTTTTTATCGACAGGTACAACACTGAGTCCACATTCTATTATTGCTGAGAAAATGATCCCATTTGATCGTGAAGTATCGATTATTGGTGTTCGTGATCGTAACGGACAGTGTAAAATCTATCCATTGACTGAAAATCAACATACGGATGGTGTGTTGACCTTGTCGATTGCAGGTAAAGAGAAAAATGATATTCAGCAACAAGCTGAAGATGCTTTTAATGCATTGGCCAATTCGCTTAATTATGTGGGTGTTTTAGCCATTGAGTTTTTTGATGTACAAGGGGAGCTGCTGGTTAACGAAATTGCACCACGTGTTCACAATTCAGGGCATTGGACACAACAGGGCTGTCATACAAGTCAATTTGAAAACCATATGCGTGCAATCTCTGGATTGCCGTTGGGTTCGACCACATTGATTAGGCCGACAGCGATGATCAATGTGTTGGGTCAGCAAAGCATTCCGAGTACGGTGCTAACCGTCGATGGCGTGACGAGCCATTGGTACGGCAAAACTGCGAAGCCTGGTCGAAAAATGGGGCACATTAATGTGTCAGCTAACTCGCTGCATGAGTTAGGAGAAAAGCTAGGTGAACTTGCAGAATTTCTGCCAGAGGAGTACTACCCCGGTGTACTCGCGACTGGGCACCAACTTATTCTAAATTAACCAATAGCCGGATTTAATATCCGGCTTTTTTTGGATTTAAAAACGTGGCATATGATGACTTTTAGTCAATTTAGTTTCTTGTTGTTATTTATTGCGAGTTTTACATCCTTAGTTGGGCCCGCATTGGCCCTTGCCATGGGGATGCTGTTTACGTGGTGCTGGGGAAACCCCATGGAGGATTGGAGTAGCAAAGTCAGTAAATGGATGCTTAAAGTCGCAGTGATTGGACTCGGTTTTAATGTCAATATATATGATGTACTAGAAGTCGGTCGCAGTTCAATCGTGTTAACCATTGTTAGCATTACCGCAATCATTGGTTTAGGAGAAATACTGACTCAACTATTTAGGATAAATAAAAACACCGGTATTTTAATCTCTTTTGGTACCGCAATATGTGGCGGTAGTGCCATTGCAGCTATGGCGCCAGTTATTAAAGCCAAGGAACATGAAATTGCTGTTGCGCTTGCAGTGGTGTTTTTGTTAAACGCGGTAGGCCTTATAATATTCCCCCTTATTGGCCATTACTTTGTACTCTCAGATCAGCAATTTGCTGTTTGGGCTGCACTGGCTATTCATGACACCAGTAGTGTGGTTGCAGCAGCGGCAACATTTAGCCCATTGGCGGTGGGTATTGCAACAACGATAAAGTTAACGCGGGCGATGTGGATAATTCCCTATACAGCATTGGCTGGCGTTTTTTGGAAAAGTGATGAAAAGGCCAGCATTCCACTATTTATATTTGGGTTTCTAATTGCGGCATTATGCAATACGTGGTTTGAACAGTTCGAAGTTGTTTGGCAGAGTGTCTACTCGGGGGCAAAACACATCTTGGTTGCGACTTTATTCTTGATTGGTGCTGGCGTTTCGAGAAAAGTACTCATAGAAACTGGCTGGCGGCCATTCGCTATGGCTATGATTTTATGGATCATAGTAAGCAGTGTGCTTTTATTACTAATAAAAGATGGTTACATTTCGTAAAAAGTTTGATTTAATTTGGAACTCTTTTGTGGTTTCGGCGGTCTTATTTTATGAGGCGTGGATAGGCCTCACTTCATACTCGTTGTCCATCAACGATTATGTGAGCGCAGAGAGTATTTGGCCAGTAACCTTTACTGGCCTTTTTTTATCTTGAAACTTGGTTGTTAGTCTTAAATAAGTCGAAATATGAAGACATATTTGCTTAAATGAGACAATTTTCATAACAACAGAAGCGCAATGATTAAACAATCTATTATCTCAGCCGCTATAGCATCAAGTTTATTTTTAACTGGTTGCCAAACAACAAGTCACTCCTCTAACAAGGTTCAGCCACAAATAACACCTGCAGCCGTTGTGACCACCTCCGTCGACTTTGGTGGTGAAAAAATAACATTAGAACAAGCAATGGCTCACCCAGATTGGTTAGGGAGAAGTCCACAAAGTGCGTTTTGGGCAGCTGATAGTAACACTGTTGTGTTTAAACAAAAGCAAGAAGGAACTGATTTAAAAGATACGTTTATCGTAGCTAACAATAGCGCGCCGGTTCCTGTAACTTTGGCAGAGTTGCACTCTATTGGTGCGGATAACGCAATATACTCTGATAATGCAAAACATCAAGCGTATACTTTTAAGGGTAATATATTTGTAAAAGCCATTAGCTCTGGTGAAATAAAGCAGCTTACCTTTTCATCAGAAAGTGCATCTCAGCTGAAGTTTTTACTAACGGGTGATATTGCATATCGAGTTGGAAATACTTTTTATACAGTTAATGTCAATACCGGCCAATCAAAAGAGCTAGTAAAGTTGCACTTAGATGATGCGCCTAAAGGTACGTTGGAGCCTAAAGGCTATATAGCACAAGAGCAGCATAATCTGATTCAGTATGTTGCTTTACAGCATAAAAATAGCAAAGACAAAGAACAGCGCCTAGAGCAACTTAAACAACAGAATACGACGATCGCGAATAGTCATTTTTACTTGGGGAAAGACAAGTATCTAGTATCAGCGAGTTTATCACCAGCAGGTAATAAATTGATTGTAGTTACAGCAAATAACGCAGATTGGCGAGCGGCTACTGACATTATGCCTAACTATGTCAGCCAAAATGGGGATATCGACCCTGTTAAAGCGCGTCGCCGTGTAGCGCAAGCACAAGCAACAAGTTCCGACGTACTACTACTTGACTTGGCCCGAAATAATCAAGTTACCCTGAGCTATAATTCGTTACCTGGTTTTGATGAGGACGTATTGGCCGCTGTCAAAGCTGAGAATGCGAAAGCGTTAGGAGAGACATACAAAGCAGTTAAAGCACCTCGTTCTATTAACTTGATAAGCGATTGGGGCTGGGATCAAAGTGCCATTCAATGGAATCAATCTGGAACTGAGGTTGCTGTTATGCTTGAAGCATGGGATAACAAAGACCGCTGGATTGCAACTGTAGATTTTGAAGCAAATGAGTTTGTGCCACAGCATCGTCTGCATGATGACGCATGGGTAAACTATACATACAATGATTTTGGCTGGTTGAATAATTCAGACACACTTTATTATTTATCTGAAGAGTCAGGCTATAGCCACATATACATAAAGCCCTTATCGGGGAAGTCTAAACAGTTAACGTCAGGTGATTATATCGTTTCGAATTTAACATTGAGTAAAGACGATAGCGCAATTTACTTTAAAGCGAATATTGATCACCCGGGTTTATATGAAATTTATCGAGTAGATCCAAATACAGGCGAGAAAGAAACGCTCACAGACTTAAATGGTATGACCGATTATAGTTTGAGTCCGGATGAATCAAAGCTACTTCTAAATCATTCAAAAATAATGATGCCGAATGAGCTATATGTGGCCGATGCTAAAACGAACGCGCAGGTAACGCGTTTGACGAATACTGTATCAGATGCATTTTTGAATAAGAAATTGATTGCGCCAAAAATAGTGGCAGTGCCTTCAAGTCACACCGAACAGCCAGTGTATGCCAAAGTGTACTATCCGGCTGATTATGTTGAAGGTGAAGTCGGTAAAAAACGTAAAGCCGTTATCTTTAATCATGGAGCGGGTTATTTACAAAACTCTCACATGGGATGGTCTGGGTACTTTCGTGAATTCATGTTCCACTCACTGTTAGCAAGTGAAGGCTACGTAGTTATGGATATGGATTATCGCGCATCAAAAGGGTATGGTCGAGATTGGCGCACCGCTATTTACCGTCAAATGGGTAAACCAGAAATTGAAGATTTAGCTGATGGCGTTAAATGGATGGCTGAACATGCGAATGTTGATACCAATGCAGTCGGCACGTATGGCGGTTCATATGGCGGGTTTATGACATTTATGGCTTTGTTTACGCAACCAGATTTATTCCAGGCGGGTGCAGCACTGCGTCCTGTAACTGATTGGGCATACTACAATACACCCTATACCTCGAATATTTTGAATCACCCTGATGTTGATCCAATTGCATATCGCAGAAGTTCACCGATTTATCATGCTGAAGGCTTGAAGAATGACTTGTTGATCAATGCGCCAATGATTGATGACAATGTATTCTTTCAGGATGTAGTAAGACTCGTACAGCGATTAATTGAACTTGAAAAGCAAGACTTTGAAACGGCTATTTACCCCGTAGAGCCCCATGGTTTTGTACAACCTTCTAGTTGGTTAGATGAATATCGCCGTATATACAAGCTATTTAAAGAAAATTTATGATTTTATAAGGTACACTGCATGTATCAAACGCCAACATTTTGAGTTGGCGTTTTTTATTTTATCCTGGAAAATTTCTAGTCTAGTTACCTTTTTTTGGGGGGTAGAGTAGCGTCGCACTTAACAACAAACCACCGAGTGCACCAATTAAATGTGCTTCAATCGCAACACGTGATTCGATTAACGCGCCAACATCAGCGCTAGGACCTTGCCATTGCTCCCAACCTAGTTTTATCCAAATGCCAATGAACAGTAAAGCGCCCGAGCGCATTCCCACGCTGATATCTTTGATAGCCCCCCAAACTATTACGCCATGAAGCAAGCCACTTAATCCGGTGTAAATATTGATATCAGGACAAAAAAGCCATATGCCTGTACCGGTCCAAATTGCTAAAAATAGCGTATGTAACGCGAAACAAACCGGGCTACGGTGCTCTGCATGAAGGATCCATATAAATACAATACCTAGTACATTTAACCCTAAGTGAGTCCAATTGGCATGAACAAACTGACTACTGAATAGCCGCCACCACTGATGTTGTTCGATGAGGCTGCGGTTAAACTCTAATAATGCATTGTTATTGAACAGCATTAACAGTGTACTTAGCAATATTAGGCAAAGAGGTGGTAAAATATATTTTTTATCAAAAGGTAAGTCGAGCATAATAATTTGGTTATAAGCATCTTTATTTTTTGCATATTGTGCCTATTTACTTTTATGATGCCAATGCTTAGAACAATACAAAAGTGAATAAAATGATTAAGTCTGTGCCATTACTCGTCGCCATCACCTCTACTTTGTTGGTTTCTTCGTGTATTTCGGGAGGAAAACAGCAAAGAGAAACCCGAGAGCCAGAAGGGGCGACGGGGCTACAAAACAAACAACAAGTTACCGCAAATAGATTTATGGTTGCAGCGGCAAACCCTTACGCCACTAAAGCAGGTCAAAAAATGCTAGCCCTAGGTGGTAATGCAGTTGATGCTGCTATTGCCACTCAGCTGGTCTTGACGTTAGTTGAGCCACAGTCATCGGGTATTGGCGGTGGGACATTCTTAATGTATTTTGATAACAAAACCAAGAAACTAATCACGTATGATGGTAGGGAAACAGCCCCGTCAGGCGCTGACCATACACTGTTTTTAGATAAAACAGGAAAGCCTGTCCGTTGGATTGATGCCGTTGTCGGCGGACGCTCAGTGGGTGTACCTGGTTTACTTCATGCCTTCCAAAGTGCGCATAACGACCATGGTAAACTTGACTGGTCAGTGCTATTTGAGCCTGCAATTGAGCTTGCTTTATCAGGGTTTGTTGTTTCCCCTAGGCTTAATATGTTGCTCGAAAAGAACTTTAATCCTGGCTTGTCAAAACTCTCGCCGGCCAAGGAATACTTTTATCCAAACGGTCAAGCATTAGCCACTGGCACACTAAAAAATAATCCAGAGCTAGCACAATTGTACCAACAAGTGGCTAATAACGGCATTGATGCATTTTATAGTGGACCGTATGCCAAACAGATGGTCGATGCTGTGCAAACTTCGGCAATTGCGCCGGGGACATTGCAGCTCAGTGATTTGGCTAAGTATACGAGTAAAACACGAGATGCGATTTGCATTCCTTACCATCAATACAAAGTATGCTCTATGGCGCCACCCAGTAGCGGAGGGATCGCTGTGCTGCAAATACTGAAGTTGTTAGAAGCGAAGAAGCTGAGTCAATATAAAGCGAATGATGCGTACGCATTGCATCTATTTACTCAAGCATCTCGGTTAGCTTTTGCGGACCGAAATCACTATGTTGCCGATCCTGATTTTGTTGATGTACCCACCAAAGCATTACTAGATTCACGCTATTTAACCAAGCGGTCTCAACTCATTACTGATAAAGATGACCATCATGTACCTGTCGGTCTTCCTAAAAGTGACGTGTTAGTGTACGCACAAGGTGATGGTTATGAGTTGCCGTCAACAACCCACGTTTCTATCGTAGATGAGGAAGGGAATGCAGTATCTATGACCAGCTCGATTGAAATGGGATTTGGATCTACGGTCATGGTTAATGGTTATTTGTTAAACAACCAGTTAACCGATTTTTCACTCAGCCCTAAGAAAGGGGGCAAGTGGATGGCAAATAGGGTTGAGGCGAATAAACGACCAAGAAGTTCGATGTCGCCGGTTATGGTGTTTAACATGGATGGGAGTTTGAAATTGGTCGTAGGTTCCCCCGGTGGTAGCCGTATTATTAATTATGTGGCTCAAACGATTATTGGAATACTCGACTGGGGTTTAAGCCCACAACAAGCCATCAATTTGCCAAAAATCACGAATCGAAATCGTTATACAACGCTTGAGAAGGGGACAAATCTTGTTGAGCAAAAAGAAACATTTGAACAACGAGGGCATAAAGTACAAATACGAGACTTAAATTCCGGGCTGCATGTGATCCAAGTCCAAGATGGTGTGCTTTTAGGTGGCGCTGATCCACGTCGAGAAGGTATTGCTCTTGGTGAAAGTAACTAATAGTCATAGGTTTGCAGAAAGAATTACGCTATAATAGTTGGCTCTGTACTACGTTTAACAATGTGTTTACAGAGTCGATTGTATTGGTCTGATGTGAACGAATTTCATTGATATTTGGTCACTTTCAGCAATAATAAATTCTTAGCCTTTTAAAATGTGTCAAGCCTGCAAATATGACTAAAAAAACAGATCCAAATTATCTATATATTCCTTTCTCTGGCCCTAATCTTCTTGAAACGCCGCTACTTAATAAGGGCAGTGCATTTAGCCAAAGTGAGCGAGAGAATTTTAATTTAACGGGATTGGTCCCACCGCGCTTTGAAACAATCGAAGAACAGGTTGAACGTTGTTATCAACAATATTCTAGCTTCAATGATAATTTAAATAAGCATATATACTTGCGTGCTATTCAAGACAACAATGAAACACTTTATTATCGGTTGGTGCGTGACCATTTAGAAGAAATGATGCCGATCATCTACACACCAACGGTGGGTGACGCGTGTGAAAAGTTTTCTGATATCTATCGCAGCTCTCGAGGTCTGTTCATTTCTTATGAAGATCGTTATCAAATAGACGATATTTTAAGAAATGCGACTAAAGGCAAAGTCAAGGTCATCGTTGTGACGGATGGAGAGCGCATTCTTGGTTTAGGAGATCAAGGTATTGGTGGTATGGGGATCCCAATTGGTAAATTGTCATTATATACCGCATGTGGAGGCATAAGCCCAGCGTACACCTTACCTGTTATGTTAGATGTTGGTACTAATAACGAGAAGTTACTAAATGACCCTATGTACATGGGAGCACGTCATAAGCGTATCGGGCAAGACGAGTATGATGAGTTTTTAGGTTTGTTCATTGATGCTGTAAAGCGTCGTTGGCCTAGTGTGTTACTCCAGTTTGAGGACTTTGCGCAGCCTAATGCAATGCCACTGCTTAAACGTTATCGAAATGAAATATGCAGCTTTAACGATGATATTCAAGGCACTGCGTCAGTTACTGTTGGTTCATTGTTAGCGGCCTGCCGTGTTAAAGGTGCAAAGCTCTCAGAACAAAAAGTGGTGTTTGTAGGTGCTGGCTCTGCAGGTTGCGGTATTGCCGAACAAATTATTAGCCAAATGGTAGCCGAAGGCGCTTCAAGCGAGCAAGCGCGCAGCCAAATCTATATGGTAGATCGTTTTGGATTACTGTCTGAAGGTATGAGTGACTTACGTGATTTCCAAGCTGCATTAATGCAATCAAAAGACGCACTTGCAGATTGGAGTTATAGTGGTGATTTTGCTTCATTACTTGATGTTATGCACTGTGCAAAACCTGATATTTTAATTGGTGTATCTGGTCAGCCTGGATTATTTACTGAGCAAGTGATCCGTGCAATGCACAGTGGCTGTGAACGGCCAATCATTTTCCCTCTAAGCAATCCATCTCGTCAAGTAGAAGCACACCCTAAAGATGTTATTGAGTGGACTAAAGGACAAGCGATTGTTGCCACAGGGAGCCCGTTTGATCCTGTTGAATTTGAGGGTAATACATTCCCAATTCCACAATGTAATAATAGTTATATTTTTCCAGGTATTGGGCTCAGTGTTATTGCCGCTAAAGCGACACGCATTACAGACGCAATGTTAATGGTTTCAAGTAAAACATTGGCTGAGTCGTCACCGCTTGCCAATACTGGTAAAGGCAGTTTACTTCCTGCATTAGTTGAGATTGAAGCGCTGAGTAAACGCATTGCGTTCGCAGTTGCTAAAGCCGCAATGGAAGAAGGTGTTGCGCTTGAAATGGATGATGATGCGATTTGGGCTGCTATTAATCGGAATTACTGGCTACCGAAATATAGGAATTACAAACGTTGTAGTATCTAATTCACTTTATTTAAGCCAGCACATGCTGGCTTTTTTGTATCAAAAATATTCTATACTGATAATTCAAGTGCTAAGGAGATACGCATTTTATTCACCTAACTGGAGGCATAAATGCTCAAAACCTGTTTGCTAGCGTTGGTTTTATTTACATCAATGGCGGATACTCGGCCGTTGAAAATTCAAATTGCATCAGATTACAACCCAAGCTTAGGTGAAGAGCCAACAGACTTAGCAACGATGCTATTGTTGAACGTGCAACGCGAACTTCAGGGTAGAGTGTCATTAGAGTTTATTCCAGCAAGCCGCCTTAGAGAGTGGCGTGAGCTTGAGACCTATCCGAATATTTGCTTATATAACAAAGTAAAAACAGCAGAGCGTGAAGCAATCGCTTTGTTTGTTGAATATCCGTTGATGGCATTTCCAGCCAATAGGTTGATCCTCCGTGGTCATCCTAATTTACCAAAAAAGCTTTCTTTGAAAGAGATTGTCGTTTCTAAAGGGTTACGTGTGGGAGTGACTAAAGGGCGTTCTTATGGAAAGGAAGTAGACGATTTTATAGCAACCTACCGTAATAATTTGATTGTAGGAGAGGGGGCTAATAGTGCTTATCGGCTGCGTGAAATGCTCATTTAAGGAAAGCTGGATGGTATTATTGAATATACGTCAGTTTTCATAGAGCATCATAAACAACAAGCACAACGTGATGGCGTGACTTATCATCAAATAGAGAGTGCGGACCTCACAATATTTGGTTATATTGCTTGTGCTAATTCAGAACAAGGCAGAAAGGCAGTTAGTTTGTTCGAGCTAGCACTTGAAAATAGCGCTTTGCAGCAAATGATTATTGACGCACATAAAGGTTTGTTTTTTAAACAGGAGATGGTGTTTATAGAGCAAGGGTTAAGAGATGCCTATAATATTCAGCCATGATTAAGGCCATTATGTTTCAATGTTTAGCAGTAATATATAAGGATACAAATATGAAACTAATTTCGACCGTTGTTGCAGCACTGTTTTGTGCACACAGTTATGCAGGCTCTTTGCCACTAACGCCTCACCTTTATGTCCAAGGCAATGCGCACATGCAGGTGCAACCTGATCAGGCGGTTATTCGAGTTGCAATTACCCAAAAAAGTAAAGCGCTTCCAGAGGCAAAGACAACCGTGGATGATATAATGGCCAATGCAATTGCTATCGCCAAGTCTCACCATATTCGAGTGGACGATATTCATGCTGAACAGCTTAATGTTTATAGGCAAACTCGTTACAATCGCACAACTAATCAAGAAGAGTTCGAGGGTTTTCGAGTCAGCCGTACACTCACATTGACGTTGAAAAAGCTTGAGGACTATCCTGTATTACTACAAAAATTGGTTGATGCAGGCATTAACGAGTTTAATAACACCCAGTTTGAAGTCAGTAATAGAAGTACGTTAATGAAAGACTTAAACAAGGCGGCAATTAAGGATGCTAAATTGGCAGCAAAAGAGCTTGCGAGTGATTTTGAAGTTAAATTAGATGGCTTGTATTCTGTATCATTCTCGCCCATGGAAACACCTCGTACGCCATACGCACGTGCTGAGTCAATGAAGCTAATGGATGCATCATCAGGAAATGTTGAACAAGCTTATAACACTGGGGCATTAACACTAAACGCCAAAGTCTATGCGGTGTACACAATTGATAACTAAATAAAAGCGGTGCTCCACGTTTATTTTCGCTATATTGGCCACTTTACACTAATTCATGACAAGGTGACCTATGACGATCAGCCTGTATGCGGCTTTGCTTATATTATTTTATATTAAATTAAGCTTTGAAATTATAGCGATTCGCAAAAAACAAAAAGTAGGGCTTGGGGATGGTGGAAATCGGTCTTTAACGAATGCCATTAGGGCCCACGCAAATTTTAGTGAGTATACTCCGCTTACCCTTATATTATTATTTATATTAGAGTTTCAAGGTATTAGCTCTTGGGTAGTGCATACTGCTGGCGTTGTGTTTCTTGTAGCTAGGGTTATTCATTGGCAAGCGATTAAGCGAGAGAATTTAAAACTTCGAGTCGTGGGCATGGCGTTAACGTTTTTGGTATTATCAGGGCTCAGTGCAACGAGTTTAATAGTGTATATCGTTTAATGAAAAAAGTGTTTATAGTGGGTCTGCCCAGAACGGGTACAACTAGCGTATGTGTAGCATGTTTAGAGCTGGGGTTTAAGACGGCACATACCGCTTATACGAGACAAACGTTTCAAAATGCTGAAGTCTTAGCAGACACCCCAATCTTTAATGATTATCGAATGTTAGCTAATCGCTATCCAGATGCCAAATACATATACTTGGATAGAGCGCTTGATCAGTGGCTTCCTTCTATATCGCAGTTACTAACACGTATGTCGAACAATTTATTTAGTGAGCAAGGTGGATTTAATGACACCATTAAGCGGTGCTATTTAACGACGTTTTATGGCCTCACGCCTAATAATACAAGCGATAATCAATTTCTAACACAGTGTTACAATGAGCATAAAGCATTAGCGATTAATTTTTTCAATGAACACAACCTCGATTATATTGAATTAAATTTAGCGACGGATGATGCAATGAGTCAGCTTGCTGAATTTTTACAGGTAGAAACGCAAGCGACAATGCCGTTTTTGAATAAAAAGGGCAAAGTGACGGCTTGGAATATGATAAAACACCCACTCAAAGTGTCTTCTACTCGAGAAGGCAAAGTCGATAAAGATACGGTGTTATTATCGCCAGTTTAGCCTTTGTCATCGCTGGTATGTGCGATAGAATGCACGCAATTTTTAGTTAGTGCTTTTTACTAGATATTTATGAATGAGTAGAAAGGTAGGATAAAAGAGAAGTAAGTATGTTTGAATTAAAATATCACACACCATTTGAATGGACACATAAAGTACTTGAAGACTTTGGCACCTTTTTACAAGATCACGCCGCAGCGGAAAAGAAAGCATCAGGTATGGCCATGTCTATGTTGAGCCATTATCCAGACAGAATAAAATTAGTGAAGGCGATGGCTGATCTCGCAATTGAAGAAATGATCCATTTTAAACAAGTGTTAAAGTTGCTGAATGAGCGAGAAATAATTTTAGGTAATGATCAAAAAGACCCCTATATAAAAAAAATTAGAGCCATTTTTAGAAACGGTAAAGACGAATTTTTAATTGACCGCCTATTGGTCGCTGCTGTTATAGAAGCGAGAGGACACGAACGGTTCTCTTTGGTCGCAGAAGCTTTGCCTGAAGGCAAAGAAAAAGAGTTTTATGTGGCCATTGCTAAATCAGAAGAAAAGCATAAAAATCTATTTGTTGAATTGGCGTATGAATACTTCGATAAAGCACTCATTGATACGCGCTTAGAAGAGGTGTTAATTGCCGAAGCTGAGATCTGTAAGAGTATTCCATTTACAGCTGCGTTGCACTAGAGCCTTTCTCAAACTAAAAGAAATATAAAGCCAGACTGTTGTTTGGCTTTTTTAATGGCGGCGTATTAAAAGGTGACAGATGCTTTCGCGTAAACAAAATGCCCATCGGTGTTGTAAGCTGAAAAGCCAGAGTAGGGGAATATTTGATTAAAGTTACTAAATCCAATATTACTAACGGTATCCTGAGGATATTGGTCAAATAGGTTGTTTTCCCCCATGGCAATGCGCCATTGCTCGTTAATGCGGTAAGCGACATCTAAGTCTGCGATCCATTTTGCTGCAAGCACCTCGTCGTTATCAATGTTGCTCGATGAATCAACAACTTCTCCATAACGTGTTGCTTTTAGCGTTGTCGTAAATTGCTGATAGTGCCACTTTGCAACAAGGTTCCATTTGTCTTTAGGTGTACCTTCTTCAAAACGGGCAATTTCGCGACGCGCAAAGTACTGATAACTTTCACCTAATGCTGAAAGTTCTGCAGGGTTTGCTTTGACATTTGTAACGTCAGTATCATTAAAGTTTATCGCGGCACTGAGCCTTAATTGCCCTAGGTTTTTAACATCAAAATTGTAAGTCGCTACTATATCGACCCCCTTAGTACGAGAATCAATGGCATTGGTGAAGTAGCGTACCCGCTGAACATTATTCTCACCTGCCTCTGTTAATATTTGCTCTACCGCGGATCCACTTAAGTTTTCAGATAGTACAATTCGGTCGTTGATATCTATTTGGTAAGCATCGAGCGTAAAGCTAAATTGGTCGCGTTCATAAATAAACCCACCAGTCATATTGGTGGACTTTTCAGCTTCTAGCGGCTTAGCGCCAAGCGCTTGGGCGGCAGCTGTATTAACGGGGAATAAGCCAACTTCATTGGGCACGCCATTTTCAAAAACAGTGGCTACAGATTTATAGGACGTTTGTGCCAATGAAGGCGCTCTGAATCCAGAACTAATGGCACCACGCAACGATAGTTGTTCGTTTACGACATAACGCGATGCTAGTTTTCCCGTTAATGTTGAACCGAAATCGCTATAATTTTCAAAACGGGTTGCGAATATGACGTTTACGCTTTCATTGATATATGTATCAAATTCAGCAAACAATGCAATGTTATCTCTTGATTCGTTCACCGCGCTGGCCGGTGAGAAACCGGTAAGTACTTGTGCGCCTCCTGCGGCAACAGGTAGGCCTTGTGAATCAAGCACGGTAAGGTATGACGCAAGTTCGCCAGCGTTGATCTTGTAGTTTTCATCTCGATACTCGCCACCGATGGTAAAAAATACACTGTCGTACAAGCCTAAATCAAAATCTGTTTTTGCTTGAGCATTAACTAGCCATTGTCCATAAACAAGCGCGCCATTATCGAATTCTGTTGGGCTCGAAAGGCCCATAGAAGTATTAATACTATTGATCACCGCGAACGAAAAGTCATTCCGACCGTAATTTGTACTTAAATCATAATCCCAGTTTCCGTGAGTTCCAGAAATACCAATAGCAAAAGAAAGGTCTTTTACATCAGACTCTATTTGAGGTAAAAATCCATCAGGGTATACTTCAGAAACATTTCTACTGTCTTTTGCACGTCTAAAGAACCCCCCTGAGTTTCCTTCGCGGGCTGAGTAACTGCCAAAAGAATATAGCTGAGCATCCCCATCAAGCGTTAAACCTGCATTGTAAAATAGTGCGAGGTCTTGGATTTCTGGCTTACCAAAGCGGTGATTATAACGCTGTGCTGAGAACTCTCTTGTGTCAAGATTATCGTTTCCGTCACGCGAATATTGTTCACGTTGGTCAATACCAGAGCGGTTAGTGGCATTTTTGTCCCTTAGTTCAGCTGCGAGATTAATAAATCCATGTTCGAACGGTCTAAAGCCAATATTGGCACTGAAAGTGGTTGTCTCACCATCAACTCGTTTTCTATCGCTGCCTTTTCTGAAGGCCAGATCTCCTGCTTCGTTAGCATAGATTTGTGTTAGCTGCGCTGAGCCTGCCATTTGAGTATCATGCTGCCCATAGGTTAACGACACGCTGCCACCATGGTTAGCATCTTTTAGTATGATGTTGATAACACCAGCAATTGCATCTGAACCATATTGAGCGGCGGCGCCATCTCGTAACACTTCAATGCGTTTAATGGCAGCTGTTGGTATTGTATTTAAATCTACAGCGGATGAGCCACGCCCTACGGTGCCATTTAAGTTAAGTAGCGCTCCGGCATGGCGACGTTTACCATTAATAAGTACCAGACTAACCCTCGTAATACAGCCGGTCTGGCATGATCAGTGCCATCGGCCAATTGTGAATTCGGAAAATTAAAACTTGGGATCAAAGTAGTTAATACTTGACTCAACTCAAGTTGACCTGAACTTTCCATGTCATCAATACCTATAATATCAACAGGTACAGTGCTTTCTGAAATGCTTCGTAAGCTTCTACGTGTGCCTGTAACTTCTATTACTTCTGTGGTTAATTTTATTTGTTGCTCAGTTGACTCAGCACTCGTGCTCAAAACAGCAAGGGTAACAGCAATGGATGAGGCCAAAAAGGTAAGCTTGGGCATGGTCTTTCCTTGAATTAGTAAATGGGAGGAACTATTCATAGATTTATGAATAGTGGTAATAATTTAAAAGGGGCTGGATGGTAATCTTATCGCATAAGTAAGAAAATTACATTTTATTATAAGATATAACTGTAATTATTAATTCATGAATGGCTTACAAATAAGGTACCTAAAGCATACAAGTTGCTTATGATACTTTGCCCACTTTATTGTTTAAAGTATGTACTTTGTGGCAAAAATGCGTTACAAATTTCGACTTTTCACTATTGTACATACCATCGACATTAGGGAATGTCGTTTAGGGGTTTATGATGGGGGAATTATTCGGATGTATTAGCTACAGTCATTAAGTGAACACAGCTTAGTTGCATTTTCATCGTACGGTTTTTGATAGTTAGGCGGTTTGCATAAGTTCTGAATATATAGTGTTCTTTACCATTGGAATAACATGAATAGTTCAAGCTTTTTAGGTGCGCTCACTTGTGACTATTTCTTCCTTAACAGAAATGTCATGTAACGTATCAGTTGGTTTTGGTACGAGCTGCTGTTTAGGGTGTACTTTCTTTTGCGTGTCAGTGATACAGCCTTTTTCTTTTTCAATCCAGTAAACCGTGTTGGCAATCACAGAAATGGATCCTGATACCACCAAACTAGCTGCACTGACTAACCCTGCGCTCGCAAGTGCTGCGCCACACGTTACTTCATTTCCACATGCACTTAGCGAGATCATTTTGTTTGACGATTCAAGCGTACTCTTCTTCGCATAAACTTGGCATTTTTCATCATAATAGGTGACATCCTTAGGCACAAAAATACACCCAGTTTGCGTGATACAGATAATGATACATCCAATCGTACTTTTCATACATATCCTTTTTATTCAGGGTGTTAGTATAGCTATAAATACGTAGTATATTTGTAAAAAAGTGTCATAATTTAGAGGGAAGAGCAAATGCACTCAAATGCCTTTACTAGGCCCGCCGAATAGTGGGCCTTTAGATATAATTGCAAATTATTTTCGTAGGGTAATTGATTTAGCTTCGATATCAATTTTACCTTGCTTAAACAAACCACCAATTGCTTTTTTAAAGTTTGCCTTACTGGTCGAGAAAGTTTTTCTTATGAGTTCTGGATCTGACTTATCACCAAGGGGTATAAAGCCACCTTTGGCAGTGAGTTCTGCTAAAATCTGCTCACTTAAACCTGTCACCTTTGCCATACCTGGCTTTTCAAGTACGACATCAATTTTACCATCTTCGCGTACTGTTTTGACAAAGCCTTTAAGCTTTTGGCCGATAAACATACGCTTGAATATAGTATTGAAAAATATAACACCTAAATGCTGCTCATTAATAATCATCTTATAACCAATATCAGTTTTTGAGGCGACAATTAAATTGACTTCTTCTAGTGGTGTATATTCTGGCTCTATTTTATTAACAAATTTATTGATGTTACTTGAAGCACATAATCGTTGACTCGCATTATCAAGATATAACTTAACTAAGTAACTATGACCATCGCGCATTTTTGGTTTTTGTTCATTGAAAGGCGCGAGGATATCTTTACTGATACCCAAATCAAGAAATGCCCCAAAGCTGTTAATCTCTTTTACGCGCAACAGTGCAAATTCACCCACTTGTGCAATGGGTGTCTGCGTGGTTCCGGTCATATGGCCTTGAGAATCTTGGAAGATAAAGACTTGTATGCTATCACCTAGCTCTAGATGAGACTCAACTTCAGCTTTAGGTAAAAAAACCTCGCCTAACTCGCGACCGTCTAGGTATGCGCCTTCGGCACATAATTCATTGATCATTAAATTTTGAATGCTACCCAGCATGGTTATTCCTCTGTTGGCTTTGGTTTACGACGTAATGGAGCATGCCCGTCAATATCAAATGGGGCAGGGATGGCCTTTTTAGGCTTTGTTGGCTTTCTTCTAAGCGGTTTTTTGGTCGCCTTAGGTTGGGCGGGTTTTACTTTTTCTGATTTTGTAGTTTTAGGCTTTGGTGGTCTAAAGCCTTTAAATTTAGCTTCTAGCCCATCAACACTTTCAAATGATAATGTATCATTGAGGTAATTTTTGATGGCAACAAAGCTGTTCCAATCTTTTGGACCAACTAATGAGATAGCGGTGCCTTTGAAACCAGCGCGGCCAGTACGGCCAATACGATGGACATATTCTTCGGCTTGTTTGGGTAAATCAAAGTTAATTACATGAGTGACACTTAACAAATCAAGACCTCGAGATGCCACATCGGTCGTTACTAAAACTTTAAATAAACCTCGACTAAATGTATCCATAATATCGAGACGTTTATTTTGCGGTAAGTCACCAGCAAGGGCAACCGCTTTAATCTTCAGTGTATTCAGCAGTTCGCTTATACGCACGGTGTCATTTCGCGTTGCGGTGAAAATGATACATTGCCCTACGTTATCTTGGGTCACGAAGTGTTTTAATAATGCATCTTTATGATCAAGGTGATCAGCAAAGAATAATGTTTGTTTGATATCACCATGCTGTTGATGCGCATCACTTAAAATGATCTTTTTAGGTGCACGTAAAAGATTGCGAGACGTAACTTCTACCTGTGCATGATCGAGTGTCGCGCTGAATAATAATGTCTGGCGCAGTCGGTGGTTAGCTTGTTCATTAATGAGATTTAATTGTGGAGCAAATCCTAAATCAAGCATGCGATCGGCTTCATCAAATATAAGAAGCTCTAGCCCAGACAATTGCAATGAACGCTGCTCTAAATGGTCGGCAATCCGGCCCGGAGAACCAATGACAATTTGGGGGTCTTTACGCAATGCTTTAACTTGGTCATTAAAGTTTTCACCACCGAGTACTTTTACAACCGATATACTGGTTCCTGCAATTAACAATCGGCATTGCGAAAATACTTGGGTTGCAAGCTCCCGAGTGGGAGCAATAATGAGCACTCGAGGGTCTCGTTTACTGAGGGCTCGTTGTTTCATAACGCGGTGAATTGCAGGTAGCAAGAACGCGAGCGTTTTCCCCGATCCGGTCTTAGACTGAGCAAACACATCATGGCCAGCAATCGCGGTTGGTACTGCCTGACTTTGGATCTCAGTTGGTGAAGTGATCCCTTGGTGTGCAAGTTGTGTTTCTAATCGGGTGTCTATGCCCAGTTCGGTAAAGTGCAAAGCGTTTTTCTCCAAAACAATTTTTTTATGACAGGCCATTATAGCAAAGCTAAGCCGTTCACTAATAGTAAAAAGCGTTTTGTTAGCAAGGTTTTTGCAATTAAAACAAAAATCCGTACAATACGCGCTCTAGCGCCGGATTTACGTTCCGGTTAAATGATCTATGGGGTCAAAAAAACCCCAAGAATAGACAAAAAAAGCTGATTATAGGAATATCAATGTCTAAACCGTTTGTAGTATGTGCACTTTATAAATTTGTATCGTTACCTAATTTTGAACAAATACGTCAACCATTACATGATGTCATGGAGCAACACGATGTGCGTGGCACATTGTTATTAGCACTTGAAGGAATAAATGGTACCGTGGCTGGAAAGCGCGAAGGAATTGATGCGTTACTAGCATGGTTAGAAGCACAACCTGGTTTAGATAATATTGTTTCTAAAGAGTCTTTTGATGAAACTTGCCCTTTTTATCGCACCAAAGTAAAACTTAAGAAAGAAATCGTTACTATGGGTGTTGAGGGGATTGATCCATTAGAAGTCGTTGGTAGTTATGTTAAACCACAAGACTGGAATGCGCTTATTTCGGATCCTGAGGTCGTAGTGGTTGATACTCGTAATGATTATGAAATTGAAATTGGGACCTTTAAACACGCTATCGACCCAAAAACGAAAACTTTCCGAGAATTTCCAGAGTGGGCGGAAAATAACCTCAACCCTGAAAAACATAAAAAAGTGGCTATGTTTTGTACTGGCGGGATCCGGTGCGAAAAATCAACGGCTTATATGAAGGAGCAGGGCTTTGATGAAGTTTATCATTTGGAAGGTGGCATACTGAAGTATTTAGAAGAAGTCCCTAAAGAAGAAACTTTATGGGAAGGCGAATGTTTTGTATTTGATAACCGGGTTGCAGTGGACCATGATTTACAAAAAGGCTCATATGAGCAATGTCATGCATGTCGTATGCCTATTACTGAAGAAGAAATGAAGCAAGAGTACTACATGGAAGGCGTGTCTTGTCATCATTGTCATGATAGCTTAACCGACGAGCAACGAGCACGATTTGCTGAGCGCCAAAAGCAAATTCAATTAGCACAGGAGCGCGGAGAAGGGCATATCGGCCACGAAGCACAAGAAGTACTTCGTCAGAGAAAAGAACAAAAACAGGCTCAAAAAGCTTCTCAACGTAAAAAATCTGCATAATTTATTATTGCATTTTTTAAAAAGGCCTTAGTGTAAACTAAGGCTTTTTTGTTTTAAATGCGCCTATATCCGTCAAGACTTAGCGCTAATTATGAATATTATATCAATGGTTGTTTTATGCCCGATTTATTTGGTAGTCTATAGCTGTCTGAAAAACAATAATAGAAGTCAGATCATGGGTAATTTATTTTTAAAAGAACGAGAAAGCTGGTGGGTATGGCTTAGTTGGGGCTTAATAGGCTCATTAATAAGTACGTATATCTTTTCTAATACGTCTGAAGTCAAACTTGCACTTATTGCATCCGGAGTTATTGTTAGTGCTTTGTCTGGATGGATGAATTATAGCCGTCGATTCGAATTTTATCGAGCATTAAAAGTACTGCTATTTGTTGGTAGCCTTTCTTTATTGCCATTAGCACTTAATGTAGCGTTACCTGTCAAAGAGTTTTCTGTTGTTGCAATCAATTTTACATTGGTGAGTTTAGGCTTATTTTGTTTGTGTATGTGCGGGGCGTGGTTTGCTCGCAGACCGAAACAGTATTATTAATAATTCAAAAAAATTATGTTTTTCTTTACACTGCCATAAAAAACCACTAGTATTCGCGCCAACAACGGAGAGATGGCTGAGTGGTCGAAAGCACCGGTCTTGAAAACCGGCAAGGGTTTGTAGCCCTTCTAGGGTTCAAATCCCTATCTCTCCGCCACCTCATTCTAAAAACCGCCTAACGGCGGTTTTTTTCGTTTGGAGCTTGTATGTCTATTGATTTAGTTAAACATTGTGCGTTGTGGATAGTATTTAGTTTCTTTTATTTAAGTGGCTTAAAAATGGCTTTGGTATTATCAATTGATGGCCAGCAAGACCCGAATTTAGTAACTACACTCGTCTATACATTTCTATTTAATTTACTTGTCGGTCACTTGATCAGTAAATATGAGAAACTATCACCATTATTAAGCGCGATAGTTATCAGTCTCTGTGGTGTGTTTGGGTTTGGTTATTACTTTTCTGAAACACTGTCAGGGTATAGTGCTGAATTAATCGCCGGGTTACTCGTTAGCTTGCCTTTTGCCACTTATACTGTGTTGCAAATCAAGCAATGGCAAGCTGAGAAGCTCGATTAATCGCATTTAAACTCGATAATGGCTATGTTACACTGCGCGGGTCTTTTAATAGAAACAAAAAAGTGAAATTAAGAATGTCAGATTTATTTAATACAGATGCTGAAAAAGCAAGCTACGGTATTGGTTTACAAATGGGTGAGCAACTTAAAGCAAACCCTTTTGAAGGTTTAAACTTGCACTCAGTATTTGAAGGTATGAAAGACGCTTATGCTGGTGAAGCAATGCGTGTTGAGATCCCTGAGATCCAAGCTGCATTTGAAAAAATCAATACTGAAATTCAAGCTCGTCGTGAAGAAGAATCTAAAGTACTTGCAGCTGAAGGTATTTCATTCCTTGAAGAAAATGCAAAGCGCACTGAAATTACCGTAACTGAATCAGGTCTTCAGTATGAAGTTGTTACTACTGGCGAAGGTGAAAAGCCGGTAGCTGATTCTAAAGTACGTGTTCATTATCACGGTACATTAATCAATGGTACAGTATTTGATAGCTCATATGATCGTGGTGAGCCAGCTGAATTCCCAGTAAACGGCGTTATCGCTGGCTGGACTGAAGCACTACAACTTATGCCTGCTGGTTCAAAGTGGCGTTTATACATTCCACATGAGCTTGCTTACGGTGAGCGTGGCGCAGGTGCATCAATCGCACCTTTCTCAACACTTGTATTTGATGTTGAGTTACTAGAAATTCTATAATTGACGAAATAAAGTTAATTTTTGTAAATACCCAGCTAGGCTGGGTATTTTTTTGCCCAAATATTGTTCGTAGGATTTGCCAATATAGTGCCTATTATATTGGTAGGTGAATTTCAGCATAACCAACCTTAGGGAGACGATGCATCATAATACTTGAAAGTGTGCGCCATTAATTACCTGGTGCTAGTATGGTTATCGTCACTGATGTCTAGCGAAATGGTGTAACAGACTTATAAATCATTGCTTCAGGGGTGAAGTGTGAGCTGGCTTGTATATGTTTTACTTGTGTTACTACAATATAATAAGCATGTAATACATATTTCTCGGTTTTCGACTATGTATTTAAGTAGGCATAAACTAAAGAAGGACAACTGCTATCAAAAATAATTTGAAAGTCATGATCGACAAAAGCCTCGAAACTGAAAATAAGCGCTTGCAGTCGGAGCTTGAGTTGGCCAAAAAGGAGCTAGCTGATTTTATTTATCTGGCTTCTCATGAGTTGAGAAGCCCAGTCAATGCCATCGCGAATTTAACTACCTGGGTATTAGAAGATATCGGTTTGAATATCGATGAAGAAAGTCAAACTAACCTAATGCTTATTAATAGTCGAGCTGAACGGCTGCAACAAATGATAACGGACTTACTGATGTACTCTCGTGTAGGTAAACACAGTGAAGCGTATTCAGATTTTGATTTCAATGAAGCGGTTGTGTATTGTGTTGAGCAATTTGATGCGGATAGTTTTAAATTTGATATTGATTCTGGACGGGTAACATTACCACGCACCTTATTTAATCAAGTTATCAATATTCTTATTTCGAATGCAGTGAAACACCATCCAAATAAGTGCGGATGCATTAAAGTGCATTATGAAAAGCAAGCCAATATGTATTGTATCTTTATTGAAGATGATGGCTGTGGGATCCCTATTAAAAATCAAGATATTATATTTGAGCAATTTCAAACGTTAAGAACTAGAGATGAAGTTGAAGGCAGTGGCATGGGCTTGGCTATTGGGAAGAAAATATTAGAGCATCAGGGGGGCAAAATTACAGTAGAGTCTGATGGTAAGGCTGGTTCTACATTTATTTGTCATTGGCCAAGCAATGGGTGCTAGTCTAATCACAATACAAACAAAGGCTTGCTCCAATCTGACCTTTTTCTACATGACATTGTCAGATTGGAGATAAACCACAAAAGACGTATCGTTCAATCTAGTTGAGCCAGT
>NZ_JAGJEF010000066.1:0-28921 GCF_018100875.1 Pseudoalteromonas sp. MMG012 | reverse complement strand
CTCACTGCGTTTTTACCCGCATGGGTATTCTTTATGCCATCAAGGTAATCTTGGCCGTCTTCATAACTTGGAGTGTCTGCGCGCGTCACCACATACCCGTCTGCATCCGGTTGGCGAAGCGCGGTAAAACTAAAGGCACCATTACTGTCAGTATTAGTGGTCAGTGACACAGCGTTGCCAAATTCATCTTTACCGCTCAGCGTAACAGCCAAGTTGGTGATCGCCAGATCTTTACTTTCCTTCACGCCATTTTGATTGCCATCGACAAACACTACGCCTTCAACACTTGCGTCACCTGCAAGTGACGTTTCAGCAAATAAATTTCCAGACGATGATTGATTTGCAGTAAGCGTGATATTACTGATCACATCACTGTTGTTGCTTCCAGATATAATGCTGTTATTGCGACTATCAAACCCATCTTGATAACCCGATAATTGACTTTGCTTAGACTGTTTTAATTGATAAGTGCCTGCTGATAAATCTTCAAAAACAAATTCGCCGCTAGTGCCGGTACTTTTTAACAACGGGCCAATGTTTTTACCTGAGCTCTCGGTACCACTTAATTCAATAGTGATGCCTGAAATCCCCGAGTCTGTTGCCGCTTGTAATACGCCATCATTATTTGCGTCGAAGAATACCTGCCCAGAAATATTTCCTTTACTCAATGGAAGTGTTAGGTCATCTCGATTATTGCTAGAGTTAACATCAAACCCTTTGGTTTCAATCCATGCATCGTTGTATAGAGTGTTACCGGCAGGCACTGATATTAGTTTAACGGGAATGGTCGCTGTTAAAGATTGCCCTTTTGCGATTGTATCGACAGTGCACCTCACCCGGGTTTTCGCGCTCGATTCGCCTGATTTAATCGCTTGGTCGGTCACACAACGTCCACCAGCAATTGAAGGAGTGCCAGCCAATTCAAGGTCATGGCTTAAATAATCATAAATGATATTATCTGCGGCATCACCAGGACCCGCATTTCCTACATCGAGAAAGTAATTAAAAACGCTGCCCACAGCAACTTTGCTCAGTGAGGCCCGTTTTATTAAAGATAAATCAACTGCAACTCGAATAGAAGTTTGCTCAGCCTCACTATTATTTGCAGTGATTGGGTCATTTTCATTAGAGAAAATACGCGCTGTGGTCGCACTCACTTCACCGGTTGTTTTTGGCCTCGATAACACTTTAAAATACAGATATCGCGTATAAATATTATCCTCAGAGCCATATCTATTTTCGCGTAATTCAAACTCAGCCAAATCATTCCCTGAGTTTTCAGGTCCTTTACAGGTAATGGTGTGTGCAGAGGAAATCACTGTATTGATACTATTACATCGCGCTTGTGCCGCAGTACACCCCGTTTTTGCGCTCCCATCACATAAAAACTGAAGCTGTTTATCCGCACCTGATGGTGTCATGGTAAAATCGTAGCCTACACCACTGGCAACCGATAAATCGCCGGTATTATCAAACAAATATTCAAGATCAACTTTGTACACGAGCACATTATCTAATGAACTCGGAAACGCACGAGGAACCGGATACCATGCCACAGGATCCGTAACATCATTATTTTCAATTTTTAAGTTTGCGTTTCGCACATTAACTTGTAATGAACTTAACTGGGTGTTGTTATCCTTATTTATATCATTACCAATATTGGCAGCCGTAATGTTAGAAGTGCTGGCTAATATCCAACTTTTTCTGTCATGATAACTTTTTGGTCGCAGCTTAAGCGTGACTGTTTGAACTTCATTCCCACTCAAAGTGCCTATCGGGCAACTCAGTACATTACTGGCATTAAAGCTACATATGTTCGCTTGTCCTGCCCGCGAGAATACACTACTTATAAATTGAAACGTTCTCCCAGATGGCGGCGTAATGGTATGCTTTAGCACTACGTCAGTTGCTGTCGTGGCACTCATATTCGATACTTCAAGCGTTAACAAAGCCTCATCGCCACTTAAAATAGGAGCGGTAGCATACGAGCCGAGTGTAATACCTACATCAAATTTCGGCACAACCGAAACAGATGCATTGCTTTTATTATTACTGGTATCCGTATCGACATGGGTTGAAGAACTGACCTCAACGAGGTTGTTTAAATTGCCATTGACCGTAACGACGGGTCGACTCACATGCATGGTTAAAATTAACTTGTCGCCGACTTTAAACTGTTGGCTATTACCTAGCCGACAAGTTATGGTGCTTGCGGTATCTTGGTACTGACCAGCATCACTTCTTGCACAGCTAAATGTTGCGCCAAGCTGGCTATTAGCACTCGCTGCAAAGCGAATACCGGTTTCAACATTGCCTTTTTTTGCTTTAAATGTACCCGCAAAAGTATCTTTAATTAATAACGCACTGAGCCCATCACCTGTGATGGTGTCGCCACTGACATTCTCAACCACAATTTGATAACTTAGCTCATTTTGCATCGCTGATAATTGACTCAGATTGGCAGTTTTAGTGACTTTTAAATCTGCAGACACCGCTGAGCGAATTGTTGCTGACTGCTTAGCACTACCCGGTAATCCATTGTGATCCGTCACGGTTGCGGTATTCTTTAAATCCCCTAACTGTTTCGCATTAGTGGTAATGGTTAGCACGGATGGTGGACTTACCCTATTGACTGGGATCCCCTGCCAACTGCCGGAAACAAATTTTTGATATAGGCAAGTTACTGGTGTTTTGGCCATTTTATTTGGAAGGCTACAATGCCAATTTGGTCCATAATCCCCAGTTTCAACGAAGTGTTCTCCACTATCTAGCTCATCCACAACTTTTAAAGTTCCTTGCGTTAGATGATCTGTCATATTGAAGATTTTGATTTCACTACTAATATTCTCACCTCGACTAACCAAAGCGGTATTTTTTGTCGTCGATGCAAATTTATGCTTAGTGACAGAGAGCTGCATAGGGTTAACAGATCCATAGCCCCAACCTTCGTAAGTAGCGGTTAAATCCGTTGCCAATGAGCCATGCTTTACCACTGCAACATTTCGAGGTCGTTTATTCTCATAAGGGCTACGAGCAGTGATCACCACTTCAGCATTTGCACTAACACTGATATCACCCGTACATTTCACCTCATCAGGACCTTGCTTTGGACACGTCCAACTATCGCTATTATTACTTTTTATAACGGTAACTGATTCTGCTTTATAACCATTAAGTAATGTATCGGAAACTTCAACACCAACCGCCTTCGCACCACCTGAATTCGTTATTTTGATCTTAAATTCAAAGCGTTTCCCCATGTAATTTTTATTGTCCCATTGCAAATTACTCGACTTGGTTACGCTCAGTGCCGGTTGTGCACCAACCGTTTTAAACACAGCAGAGGCTGCCACCGACTCATTACTACTGTCGTTTGAATCAAAGACAATATTGGCGCGATTAGTAACATTGGCATTAGAGACCGAGGCCTTTACCTTGGCCACAATTGTGGCGCTTATTGTATTATTAGCTGCTAACTGCGCTGTGTTTGGCGTACACACAACCTGACTGCCTGCAACTTGATAACTACACATAAAAGCCGTTGAAGAGTAACTGACAAAATCGACACTATCAGGCAAGGCGTCAGTCAGTGTTTTTACCGTCAAAGTTTGTGCTGAAGCATTGCGTGCAGTTAATAAAAAAGTGAGGGTGTCATGAGCATAATATGCTGATTTTGCTGCGCTAATAGACTTAGTCAAGGTCATCTTCGCGACAGTGCTTTTGACAATTTTGATTTGTGCACTGGCGGTATTATTCGATTGATTGCGATCTGTGAGATTCGCCGATAACAACGCATTATTTGTGTACGTTGCCTCGGTATTTGGTGCTTTGGCGGTAACTTTAAGCGTATCGCTCACTCCTGAGGCAACCGCCGTTTTATCACATGTGATTTTAGGTTGCGCCCCAGCCATATTAACCGAGCAACTCCAACCACTGGCTTGTGCCACTGCGACATCACTGATTCCTGCGGCGAGTGTTAAAACAAATCGCGCAGAAGAAACCGTGTTTGGTCCATTATTCTTCGCCACAATTTGATATTGGTGCGCTTCATTTGGCGTTAACGAAAGAGGCCCCCAGTAAGAAGGTGTGCCATTGCTTTTTAACGCTTTAAGCTCTACTGCCACATCTGCATGTTCTTTAACTTGATTGCTTACACTGGCTTGATTATCCGCGCTATTAATTTCTGCCGTTGCACTGCTTACACTGGATGTCGCTGTTACCGTACCGCTGCCCAACTGAGATAACTTTGCTTTGATCACCAACGATTGTGATGCACTCACTGCAAGCTTATTTAAGCTACAGGTTAAAGTTTGTGAGCCGCTACATGACCAACCATTACTATTGCTCACCGACGCTTCAACCCAAGTTGCATAACTGGGAAGCACATGCTTTACGGCAACATTCGTTGCCTCATCTGGGCCATTGTTAGTAATGTTTAGGGTATAGGTATAGGTTTCATTAATATAGACTTGTTGAGGCTCTGAGCGTAACGATACAATCTGTAGGTCGGTGCCCGCCACAATAGAGGTATTCTGAGTTTCTGCGTTATTTTGTAGTTTACTCGCATCCTCATTCGATGCCGAAACTGACACCTCGGACGCAATGGTTTGTGCGGTATCTTTACTGGTTTTTATCGTAAATTGAACGCGTTTTCGCTTATCAAGCACATCAGTGCCGTCAATACTGACCCAATTACACTCAAGACGACTTTGAGCTGCATTAAACTTACAGACAGCGTTGTCACTCGAAACAAAAGAAGTGGTGACTGGAATAGGAAAAATCAGTTGGATATTGTTAGCGACATCTTGCTCGACATTTTCAAAGTCAACTTGATAACGTATTTGTGCGCCGCGTGGTACCTTAGTATCTAGGTCAATAAAGGTAGATATTTGCAAATCCACAGCAAATACCTGAACACTGACAAGTATCAACCACAATGCACAAAACAATCTCTTCAAGTTAACTACCCCTAGATACTACATATTTTGAACACATTTGTGTGTTTCAATTTAAAGTACGAAAAACGGCGTAGATTTTATTGATTATAGGTACTGTAATCCAGTGTAATTTTGCGTTTTTATGGATATTAGTAAGAAAAGAATAAGGCTTTAGAATAAAAGCCCTACTTAAGACGTGTTTGTATTTTTTAGGCTACAACTTTAGAGTGTACTGCCTGAAGCGCAACAATGCTTTCTTTAGCGAAACTATGCAATGCTTGCCAGTCAATTTTTTCTCCTCGTTGCAATAACTCACTGGCCAACTTTAACTCTTGACTAAGTGCTATCATGCCAAGCTCTTTGCTCTCTTGCCCTACGTGTATTAATTTATCATTCAATATATCGTTCGCTTTGATATCCGCCAAGCCTTGTAATTGAGCAAACTCATAATCAAAGGTGTCTGGTAAGTACTGTAATTTGGTACTTAAAAACTTGACGTCCAACGATGTGCTTAATTGACGTAATACATCTTCATCAACTAGTGCGCTATCCAGCACTTCAGTACTTTGAGCTGCACAAACTTGTTCTAACACAGCAGATAAAGTACTTTGCGATACGGGCTTACTAATACAATACGTAATGCCATGTTCAAGATAAGCTTGCTGAGCCTGTTCATCAGCATCTCCAGTGAGTGCAATCACAGTGGGCGACACTGATAAATTCATCAAGCTAAACTCATCAATAAACCAGGATAAACCATGACCATCTGGTAAGTGCATATCTAGAAGAATAATATCGAACGGCTGCTGAACAACTTTTTTACTTGCCTGTGCTAAATTATGAGCAAATACAAAGTGTGCGCCTAATTCCGTTAAATAATGTTTAAGCACTTCTCTATTTAATAAATTGTCTTCAACAACCAAGATATTACAAGCCAGCAGACCATTTTGATGGTTAGTATAACGCTCTGTTACGCCAATATTAATGGTGGGATAAATTCGCTCCAGTAACAATTCAAAAAAGAACTCGGTACCACACCCTACTTGACTACGAACCCGCAGCTCTCCATTCATATTTTCAACTAATTGCTTACATAGGGACAAACCTAGCCCAGCCCCTTGTGCAACCGTTTGCTCTGTCGACACCGTCACAAAAGGCTCAAAAATATTAACTAAATCATCATCGTTTAAACCAACCCCCGTATCTGACACAAAGAATTGCACACTGTGATGGTTACTTCCTACTTGTTCAGACTTAACGGTGACAGTAACGCCCCCCTCAACCGTATACTTAATTGCATTTGAGAGTAAATTTTTCAAAATAAGCGTCAATGATTCCTTATCTGCTAAATAACTCTTTACAGACAATGCGCTTGTATCTAACGCGACGGATAAGTGCTTTTCTTTCGCTAAAGGTGATAATAAATCAATAATTTCTTGTGATACTTGTTGAATATCAACAATCGTGAGCTCATGAGGTTTGGTTTCACCTTTTGCTTGTAACAGCACTTGATTAGCCAAATCTGATAATGACATTGCAGCTCCAGTGATAATATCGCATAACTGGGCGTGCTTAAGGGGTTCTCTAGGTACGCTTTTAAGCATTTCAGCATGACCCACAATGGCATTGAGTGGTGTTCTTAATTCATGGCTAAGTAAGGTCAAATAGCGCCCTTTTAGCATAGATGCTTTTTCAGCCGCTTGTTTTGTCTGTTCTACCTGCTCGGCACGTCGACTACTACATAATAAACTCAGAGAAAAGCAGAGTAATAAAGGGATTGCAATCACTGTTATGGTAAAGAGCTGATTACCAAAATTATTGGTCTGTAAGCTATCTGATGGCTGATATCCATCCAGCATCAATAAACGTAACGTAAAAATAACTAGCATGCCGATACATGCTAGTAAAAATGTCCACCGTGCAATAGTTGCTTCCGTGAGCTCGCTGACTTTACTTTGAAAAAGAGCATGAATACATAACCCGAGCGACAATGCCCAAACCAAATAATTTAAACACACTCTCACTATGAAGTTTGGATCAATAAAAGTGAACCAAATATATCCAGCGAGGTGAATTAACGACAATAATACCCACGGCCAATATTTTGATTTTATTTGAAAAAACCGTTCAGTTCCAAGAGTCAAAAAAACTAACCCTAGCAATATCAGGTGATTAGCAACAAAAATACGCCAAAAGTCTGTTAATTGTGGTTGAGAAATCAATATGCAAGCTATCGCAACGCTGGTTACAAATAGCATCCACTGTTTGGTGCCTGCAATCGTGCGATGAATTAACCAATTCAATAACATAAACACCCCACAAACCGAAGTTGTGAGTGCTAATACTGGTAAAAGTAATTTTGGTTCTAACATCTAGCACTTAATAGTTAAGAATTAAGGATGAGTATACTATCAAAAAACATACCAATAAAAAGGTATTTTAATAAAAAGGTCGCTTTTAAATTAACATTCCCAAAACCAAACCGTACAAATTAGCAACAACTTTCCCTATAACCAACCTTTTTGCTGCGCTATTCGAGCAGCATCAATGCGATTCGTTGCATTGAGTTTAGCGATCGCGTCTGATAAATAGTTTCTGACTGTGCCTTCACTCAAAAACAACGTATTGGCTATTTCTGCTGTTTTATACCCTTCGCTTGCCAAACGTAATGCTTTTCTTTCTTTACTTGATAACGGATCTTTTTCATCCAAAGCGGTGAGTGCCAATTCAGGATCTATGACCCTCTGGCCGCATATGACTTTTTTTAAAGTGCTAATTAAATACTCACTTGGCGCTTCTTTTAACACAAATCCTCTTGCACCACTGTCCATGGACCTTCGAATATAGCCAGAACGAGAAAAGGTCGTCATAATGACCGTATGACACTGCTCTTCCTTTTTTTGAATATACTCTAGTAATTCTAACCCTGTCATATTTGGCATTTCAATATCGGTTAATACAATATCAGGAGTCACAACAGATAAATGCTTGATAGCTTCGAGCCCATCAGCCGCTTCTGCAACTACTTCAATATCACGATCTAAGCTCAGCAATGCACTGATCGCTCCGCGTACAAGAGCTTGATCTTCAACTACCATCACTCTAATCATGCCACAGCTCCTGAAAACTCTACCTTCACAGTGAACCCTTGTTCAATATTAATGTCCACAATAGCCCCGGCTTGTTGTGCTCGTTCAATTAACCCGGAAAGCCCATTCCCGTGGGTGAAAGATTCAACTTTACCATCATCACTTATGCATAGTTGCACTGTGTTTTGCTGAGTTAATTTTAAATTTACTTCTCTTGCATTACTATGGCGCAGTATGTTTGTCACCAATTCTTTGGCGATAAAGCATAAAGCACTCTCCTGCTCTGCCCCCATAGTTACCGACTCCACTTGCTGAACCACGTTAAATTGTGCCTCTTTCAAACGCTGCTCTAGCAAATTCAACTGCGCGTATAAACCAACTTGCTTTAATCCAGATACCGCTTCTCGTACATCACTGAGTAGCGCACGCGCCAAAGTCGCTACTTGTTGAGATTCATCGCTGGCTTTTTCTTGCAACCCCGCATGGCACAACTTACTTGCTAACTCAGCTTTAAGTGCAATGCTAGATAAAGAATGGCCTAACGTGTCATGTAAATCTCGCGCGATCCTTTCCCGTTCTGCAATCGCTGCCAATTGCTCTAATTTTTGCTGATTTTTTTGGTGTAATAGTCGATGGACGCGCTCCCGATGCTCCATTAATCCAAAACTAAATAAACCAACAGCAATGAGAGCCGAAGGTGCCCAAAAATAAAATGGCTCAGTGGTTATTAAAAACTCACTACTGAAAAAAATAAAGAGAAATAGCACCCCCAACATCAAGAAATTATACGGACGCCGGTAATTAAAACCACACAGCGGCGCTATATAACCAAACAAAGTGCTCGTTCCTGATGTAACAAGCGTGCCACAACTCGTCAGTAGCAACATCAGTATAAGAATGGGCGTAACCTTAGTTCCTGGTGTATGTAGACCTGCACAATATAGGGCAACAAAACCTATATATATAAGCAATTGCGCAAGTAAATTTTGCCAACCTATCTCACTCCACTGGCCTATTATTGGTAAAAAGTAAAACAATGAAAATATCAACGGGCCAAGATTACGAAAAAACTTACTCGGATCTGCAAGTGTCATTTTATCTACAGGGAGGACAGGTTCCATAACCCAACTTTTTATTAAGATTCAAAGAGTCAGTAACATATCAAAAATAACATAAAACGTTTAGTGACAATGGTCACCTAGTTCGTAATAATCTAAACAAAAATAGACAGACTGGTTATGCGCCCAGAACAAACATCCCTACTTTATTTGCACACAGCAGTACTTTTATTTGGTGGTACGGCATTATTTTCAAAATTAATTAACCTATCCGCACTCGATATCACTGTATACCGAACCGCTGTTGCTTTTATAGCCCTCACAGCCTTATTAATCGTACAACGTAAACGCATTAAGCTTGAAAACAACCAGGATTATCTCGTCGCCATCTTGTTGGGTGTAGTTGTTGGCCTGCATTGGCTCACCTATTTTGCAGGTATGCAAATGGCGGGAATAACCATTGGCATTATTGCCTTTTTTACCTACCCTGTAATCACCGTCTTTTTAGAACCCCTGTTTACCAAGAAACAAATTCTGAAAAAAGATATTGTGTGTGCCATTGTCGTATTAAGTGGTATTTACCTGCTCGTACCAGAAGCCAGTTTAGGGAACCAGATTACATTAGGTATCGTAACAGGCGTCAGTTCAGGCGCACTATTTTCACTGCGGAACTTACTACAAAAACGCTATTTTTCTCATTATGGTGGCCCACAAACTATGCTATATCAAACGCTGGTCGCCAGCGTCATGTTATGCGCTTTTGTGAGTGTGCCCCCAGTCGAACTCGAACAAATCGACTTATATTTAGTTTTATTAGCGGGCGTAGTCTTTACGGCACTACCGCACGCTCTTTTTTCTAGTAGTTTACGCCATTTGTCTGCAACAACCGCTGGGTTGATTTCTTGTTTACAGCCCTTGTATGCAACGCTTTTGGCCTTTATTCTATTACTAGAAACTCCCAGTGTTGCAACTTTAATTGGTGGCTTACTTGTTGTTAGCACTGCTTTTTTTGAAACTTGGTCTGTTACAAGGAAAAAAGTATAATGCATATTTTTGCTCATCGCGGTGCCAGTGGCAATTACCCAGAAAATACTCTATGTGCAATTGAGGCTGCTTTACAAGCCAATGTTGATGGTATCGAATTAGATGTACAAAGTTGCCAAGATAATTACGCCGTTATTCATGACACTTGGTTAGATAGAACCACTTCAGGTCAGGGGAAGGTGAATACAACTTCGCTCGAAACAATTCAATCATATGACGCAGGTATGGGTGAAGCAGTCCCAAGTTTACAGCAAGTACTCAGCACCATAAGCACCAGAACAATTATCAATTTAGAACTCAAACATACCTTTGAGCTAAACAAATTTGTATCATGCATTGAGCGTAACATTAGCGATGGCACATTAACACGTTCCCAACTTCTCATATCCTCCTTTGACCATCATCAATTATTGTGGTTAAAGCGGCAGCTGCCTTGGGTTAAAATTGGAGCACTGACAGCTTCAATCCCATTACAGTATGCACAATTTGCTCAACAGTTAAATGCCTATAGTATTCATATTGATAAAAACTTTATTAATCATGAGTTTGTTCACGATGCAAAACAAAGAGGTCTAAAAGTCTATGTGTATACTGTCGATAAGCAACAAGATATCGAAGATATGCTCCATCTCGGTGTCGACGGTATTTTCAGTAATTATCCTTGTTATGCGAAAATGATTTTAGCGCGTTCAATGAATAAATAATCCACACTGTTCTATAATAAAAGAAAATGGCACAGTGAAGAGCCTAAAATGAGCCTAAAATGAGTCTATATATGAGTATATATATGAGTATATATAATCAAATCGAACAATCTTTTTTCTTTACTTTATCTCGCAAGATATTTGGCAACCTCAGTTTCGTCTTTTCTTTTCAGATCCTCACTTTGTTTTGGTTGTACCATGAAATCAATGATAATGACCAAGCATTAAACTGGTTTTGGATAATGGCATTTGGTGCTGTTGTGGGCTTTATTTTCACCTTATTCTATATGCGGTTTTTAATCGTTCGTCCTGTACGAGCCATGCGAGACACACTTCAACAAATAAACCGTCAAGAGGGTAACCTCAATGCAAAATTACCGCACTTTACCTATGATGAATTTAGAGAGCTGAGCGAGCAATACAATACCTTCACCCATAACTTGAGCCAATTACTTGCCACTACATACGAAAGTGCTCAAACCGCAGCGAGCAGTAATCAAGATGTCACACATTCAATGGAACACACTGCCAAATTTGGTGCCCAACAAATACAGAACAGTGACTCCATTATTGCTGCCAGCGATCAGGTGACCCATAGCCTACAAAGTATTGTTGGAAATACAGATCAGGTTTATCAGGCGAATACTGAAAGTTTAAAATTCGTAAAAACATCGTCAAATTCACTGGCCGCACTGGTCGGTGAAGTAAAGCAAATTACCACGTTACTCGGTAAATTTTCTACAACGGTCTCAGGGTTAAAAGAAAATAGTGAGAACATTCGTAGCATTTTAAAAATGGTTGAAGAGTTTTCAGATCAGACTAATTTATTAGCCCTAAATGCTGCTATTGAAGCAGCGCGTGCCGGCGAAGCTGGACGAGGGTTTGCCGTAGTTGCCGACGAAGTGAGAACATTATCAGTTAAAGTAAATGAAGCGACTCGGCAAATTAGTGACTTCATCAATCAAATGAATACTCTAGTAGGGGAAACAAACCAAGAGTCGGAGCAACTGATCAACCACTCTCAGGGAGCTGAGCAAGCGATCAGTAAAACGTCTCAAGGCTTTACTGATATGAGCCGTGAATTTGAACGGAATCAGGCACAATTAGAAGATATTGTTAGTGCGGTACACCAACTGGAAGCAACACAAAATCGCACTCATCACACCGTGCAGAAAATTGTTGAGCTAGGCCAACAATCAAAGGCACAAATAGATGATGCAGTCACGCAGTGCCAACAAGCACAATTACGTACTGAAGCAACGCAAAATGAATTAGAACGCTTTGTATAGCATTTGATATCGCGCTAAGCACGCGCTATATCAAATGCGATGACTTCTTTAATTGATGCTTTCTTCGTTGCCAGCATGACTAACCTATCAATACCCAATGCCACCCCAGAGCATCGCGGTAGTCCATGTGTTAATGCTGCCAAAAAGCGTTTATCAATATCAACAGGTGTTAACCCCATTTCATTTCTTAATTTATTGTCTTGTTCAAAACGGGCCGTTTGCTCTGTTGCATCCGTAAGTTCATTAAAACCATTCGCCAGTTCCATTCCCTGATAGTAAAGTTCAAAACGCCCGGCGACCCTAGGATCCTTAGTACATAACTGCGCCAATGCGGCTTGCGACGCAGGAAAGTGATACACAAAGCAAGGAGCTATTTGACCTATATTGGGCTCTATCTCCATGCAAAACAGTAGCTGTAATAGAGTATCTAAATTCGTTTCGGTATCAGCTATATCAGCATAACCATACTTTACTGCTATCGATTTCAACTCATCTAAGTTCACCGATAATGGGTCTATACCTATAATATCCAAAAACACTTGTTGGTAAGAAATCGACGTACATGGCTGACAATTAAGAATGTGTATCATCAGATCATTGATCTCTGCCATCAAAGCAAACTCGTCGAAGTCTGGGCGATACCACTCCAACATCGTAAACTCAGGATTATGGTGTTTACCCGACTCCTCATTGCGAAATGCTTTGCCTATTTGATAAATAGCTCCACTGCCTGCGGCAAGCAACCGTTTCATAGCAAACTCAGGAGATGTTTGTAAATACAGAGGTAATCCGGTGCTATTTCCCGGCCCAACAAACTCCGTGGTAAAAGTCGCCAAATGAACATCGGTTACGCTGGCAGCACACAAGCTTGGCGTTTCAACCTCCATCACGGATCGTACGTTAAAAAACGCACGAATTTTTCCGAGTATTTTGGCTCGTTCCTGCAGTGTTTGAATTTCACAACTCGGGGCCCACATATTATCAGACATGGTGTTTCCTTTATTTACGTGCATAAAAAATCCCAGCCAAAGCTAGGATTTTTATCATTAATATCGTGTATTACTTAACACGACCTTGATATTCATTAGTACGCGTATCAACTTTAATGACTTCACCAATTTGCACAAACAAAGGCACTCGTACTACGGCACCTGTAGAAAGTGTCGCTGGCTTGCCACCCGTTCCGGCAGTGTCACCTTTTAGACCTGGGTCTGTTTCTGTAATTTCTAGTTCAACAAAATTGGGGGGAGTGACTGCAATTGGGCTGCCATTCCACAATGTAATGGTACATACATCATTTTCTACGAGCCACTTTACATTCTCACCAACGGCTTTTTCATCCGCAGCAATTTGTTCAAATGTGTCGTTGTTCATGAAGTGCCAAAACTCACCATCTGTATATAGATAAGCTAATTCTGTATCCATCACATCAGCACCTTCCACTGAATCACCAGATTTAAAGGTTTTTTCTAATACCTTACCAGAGATCAATTTACGGATCTTAACACGGTTAAACGCCTGACCTTTGCCTGGTTTAACCATTTCATTTTCTAAGATGGCACATGGTTCACCATCTAACATAATTTTTAAGCCGCCCTTGAACTCGTTGGTGCTATAATTCGCCATCGTATCCTCTAACTGTCTTTTTCGAGTAAGTAAACTTGCTAATGATACAAACAAATGAAGTAAATTTGCAGAGCAACTGGCAAAAAGAATTGGCAAATGTGGTCACAAACCCTAAATCACTAGTAAAAATGCTGGGTTTAGAGGCGCATTTTAATGCAAATGACTTGGAAGCTAGGTCCTTATTTCCAGTTCGAGTGCCTTTACCCTTTATCAAAAAGATGCGCTATGGTGATCCTAGTGATCCCCTATTGCTACAAGTGATGCCTCTACATAAGGAGTTTTTAACCAAAGCTGGTTTTAATAAAGATCCTTTAGAGGAGCAACAAAGTGCCCAACCAGGATTGTTGCACAAGTATCGCTCTCGTCTTTTACTGATGTTAAAAACGGGTTGTGCTGTAAATTGTCGCTATTGTTTCAGACGGCATTTCCCTTACCAAGAGAATCAGCTCAATAAGCGAACCCTGCTCGACTGCATTGATTACCTCAAAGCACACCCGGAAATAAATGAAGTGATTCTCAGTGGTGGTGATCCGCTTATGGCGAAAGATGACACAATTGATTGGCTATTAAATGAGCTGGAACAACTTCCCCAATTAAAACGCATCCGAATTCACAGTCGGTTACCCGTGGTAATACCGAGTCGAATAACATCTCAGCTTTGTACACGCCTCACTGCTAGCCCCTTAAAAGTGATCTTCGTTAACCATATTAATCACGCGAATGAAATTGACGATGACTTTATCGACGCGATGACAATGCTCAAAGCCGCAAACGTCACTTTATTAAACCAAGCTGTATTACTAAAAGGTATAAATGACTCAAGTGACATACAAGTCACATTAAGTGAACGATTATTTGAAGCGCATATTTTACCGTACTATCTACATGTATTAGATAAAGTTGAAGGTGCCAGCCATTTTGATATTGAGCAAGCCCATGCGCGAGAGATAATGGCGAGTATGCTCGAAGAATTACCCGGATTTCTAATGCCTAAGCTTGTGAGAGAAATCGGTGGCAAAACAAGTAAGACACCGATTGATTTACAGCTACAGTAACTTCATCGTTTACACATATGTATTAATGTTATTACCCAACGTTGCTGTGGTTGATTTTGCGGGGCTTTGTGCGCTAGCACTTGACCCTGCGGCTTCAATCAAAGCAAGGGCAGCTTTACCATCTGCTTGCTGTTGCTTTTTGGCCATAGAAGCGCTGTAAACTTCGCCACTAGGACCTGCTCCAGACATCGCAGGAAGGTTATTTCCAGAAATATTCATTGGCATATACCTGACTTTTTAAGTGAATCCACGTAGACTATCGGCCGTTTAAGCAACAACTTTAGGAAAAATATGCACGCTGTTATTGAAAAACTCAATGAAAATTTAAAAGTGGTTTATCGTCAAGCACTTGATGCAGACAAAAAATTAGATGAGTTGCATCAGCAAGGTCACGGTAAATTTAAAGCTTTATTCACTGAAGAAGCCGGCTTTACTTTTGAAGCGAAGCGATTTAAGCCTTATGTGTTAGATGTTGCCGCCGATGTTGAAGCATTAAGTCATGACGAAGAGCTTGATCAACACAAGCTCACCCTTGCGGTCACTAAATTACAAAACTTATTAAAGCTGCTTGCTACGTTTAAATAATCATTGTTAGTCGCTTAATACCGTAAAAGGCCGCTAGGCCTTTTTCATCTTCCTTCCCAGTTACGCAAAACCCCGCTAAAAAGATTCCGTTAACAACTTCAAGTGTTTATTGGTAATCATTAAATATCCATCTAAGCTATGTAAGGTATATCAATTTATATTTTCGCGGAAGGACTATGCAACGTCGTAAGCATTGGCGCTTCTCTGTACGGATCACGGTCGTCACATTATTTGCCGTGGTCTGTAGCATTGTTGCCGCCCTCACAGTTACACTTCAGTACTACAACAGTATTGCCCAGTTAGAGCAGCAAACCGTTCAGCAGTTTGATCTACTTGCCACGAGCGCAAAGCAAACAATTCATCAAAATGATTTAGCGGCAAGTAGAATGGTTGATATGTTGGCACTCACACCCAATATAGAACGGCTAAATGACTCACAAAAATTACGCCTTCTCACAGAACTCATCGCGACTAACCCTGCAGTGAAGGGTATCTACTTTGCAAACGACAGTGGGAGCTTTTTCGAGGTCATTAATCTCAAAAATAAAACCCTAAAACAAAGTTATCGGGCCTTAGAAAACGATGCCTGGGTGATCATGTACATTGATGGGCTACGTAGTCCAAATCAGCGTAAGCTGTCATTTTTTAATACCGAATTCGAATTGAGCTCAACACGTATTGAGCCAACAAACTATAACCCCACTAAACGCCCTTGGTATATTAATGCTAAAAACGTAAGTCAGCGAAGCACGCCTTATTTATTTCAATATACCCAAATACCTGGTGTTACTTACTTTAGAAAGTTGCTCAACCAAAACGGTGTTATTGGCCTTGATATTCCTCTTCATGCTTTAGCTGGTAGCTTAGAGCGCCAAGTCAAAGGGTTTGCTGGTGAAGCCTATTTGATAAAACCACAAGGGGACATCATCGCCACTAATCGATTAAATAATAAAGCGCAAATGACGCCCATGCCCCCGATGCAACTCACTCACCAGCAAAAAGAGATTATCGCACGCCATTCGCCATTAACCCTCTCTAATGAAACGGATTGGTTCCCAGTTGATTATGCCTTTACGGGCGAACCAAACGGCTATGCGGTAGAAGTTATGAGACAAGTTGCTGCATTACTGCAGCTAGATGTTAAATTTATCAACGGTTATAGCTGGCCTGAATTCGTTCATCGCTTTAAACAAGGCAATATCCACGCTTTAAACGCCACTTTTGATAATCCAGAAAACCAGCAACTCGGTATAGTGAGTAACCCTTATGGTAATCTAAAATTTGCTTTAATTTGGCCCAACAACGCTATGGATATTACTTCTATTGCACAGCTAGGCGGCAAAACATTGGCAGTTGTTGAAGGTTGGTCCGTTATTCAACCGATTAAAGATGCTTACCCTACCATAGAGATACTTGAAGTTAACACGATCATCGATGTAGTTAACGCAGTGCTAAATGGTCAAGCGGATGTCGGTATTGAAAGTGATATAATCGTACGTAACTTACTCAATGAATATGCGCTTAGCGGCCTCAAGGTCAGTAATGCATTTTCATTTGCTCAGGCAAATGTGAAATCTTCCATTCACTTACTACTTTCACACAACAAAGCAGAATTGATGCCACTCATTAATTTAGCGATTGCTCATCTCAGTCCTGACTATTTAGCTCGACTCGATGAAAAGTGGCTGAATGAAGAAGCGAATAGTCATGAAATTGGTCGAATTGTACCTTATTTATCTTATATCAATACGATGCAAAGCACGCAATTTGGCGCATTGCACCATTTTATCCATCAAGGTAAGAAGAAATTAATCTATGTTGATATGCTTAAAAGTGCGATGTCATCAGAGCAATTGATTGTTTTTGTTATCGATCAACAAACTTTATTTGCACCAGTCTATCATAGTGTCACCACCAGCAGCCTCATTACTCTGCTCGTTGTTACTATGTTATTACCACTGACTTGGTTGTGTGCATCGCCCATTGTTAAACCCATTACTGAGTTACTTGAAATGACTCACTTTATTCGAGCTCATGACTATTCTCAGGTTAAAGTGATCCCCAGTAAAGTCATCGAAGTAACGAGACTCTCATTGGCAATGAAGCGTATGGCTGATGAACTCAAACGTCATGAATACGCGCAGCGTAATTTAATTGATTCTATCATTAAGTTGATAGCGCAAGCTATTGACGAAAAATCACGATATACCGCTGGACATTGTAAACGAGTGCCTGAATTAGGTGAAATGTTGGCCCAAGCTGCGTGTGATAGCCATGCTAAACCCTTTAAGCACTTCTCTTTTAATAATGCGCAACAATGGAGAGAATTTAAAACTGCAGCTTGGCTACATGACTGTGGAAAAATAACCACGCCTGAGCATATCGTAGATAAAGGATCAAAACTTGAATGTATTTATAATCGTATTCATGAAATTAGAATGCGCTTTGAGGTGCTATATCGCGATGCAGAAATAAAATACCTTACCTTATCAGCAAAAGACCCTGAACATTCCATTAACTATGCACACCAAAAAGCACAAACACAACAACAGCTATTTGACGACTTCGCTTTTATCGCGAACGCCAATATTGGCAGTGAGTTTATGTGTGACGCTGACAAGGCAAAAATACACACATTGGCCGCACAAACTTGGGTGCGTCATTTTGATGATAGTCTGGGTCTAGCACCATTAGAAGCGCTTCGCTATCAACGTTCCCCCCCCTCAGAACTCCCTGCGGTAGAGTCATTATTAGCAAATAAGAACATACATATCGTCGAACGACTTGAACCTTATCAGTGTGCTGAACATTTTAATATTAAAATGTCGGTTCCTGATAACCTGGCCAATAGAGGGGAAATATATAATCTGTGTATATCTCGGGGTACACTAACTGCTGAAGATAGGTTTAAAATCAATGAACATATTATAAGCACCATAAAAATACTCGATAGCGTACCATTTCCTCCTGAATTGGCCAATGTGCCACGTATCGCTTCAACGCATCATGAAACAATGCGAGGCGATGGTTACCCTAGGCAACTGTCCGCAGAGGATCTCTCTATACCCGAGCGAATCTTAGCCTTAGCTGACATCTTTGAAGCACTAACAGCGGCAGATAGACCATACAAAAAAGCCAAGCCTCTAAGCGTGGCACTGAAAATACTGCATACCATGGCTATCCAGCGACATATTGATATTGATGTATTTGAGTTGTTTATTACCAGTGGAGTGTATCTAGATTACGCACGTCAATTCTTACCGCCAGAACAAATTGACGATGTCGACATTAATGCACTACTGACGATTAACGAGCACGACCAAAAAAGCGCTCGCTTCAATTAGCCCCACAAAATGCAAAAGTGATAGAGACTCAGCTCTATCACTTTCAAAAAACACGTGTACATCTCAGGATTGTTGGATATATGATTCAATATCCTCTTTAAACCATTCTGTTATTAATCGTTTATCAAAGTACAATACTTCGTCTCGACCAATACGAACTCTGTCCATGAAACCCATATCTTTAATCACTTTGGATTCAGCTTGAGTAAGCACCTCACCCGCTTTATTGGTTAACTTGTAAGTTAACTTCATACGAGGAAAATGAATCGACTTTATAACCCGGATATCATGCATGTTAAAACGTACATCGCCTGCAAGGTCGATATCTTCAAATGTCATATTTAATTTATACCCTTGCGGTAAGCGCGTGACAAGCTTATTTACATGCTTATCTAGTTGCCTTTGCACACGTTTATGGAATGCACCTTTTGTTTCATTTGCCGGTCTGACATCTCTATAGTCATTGAAATCTAACCACTTTATTGACACTTCACCCGCACTTACAAAAAGTGGAAAACAAGTCATTAATATCACTAAACATAGTTTGTTCATCTCTTTCTCCTATTAAGCTAACACAGTCAGTTTGCCCAAATTTTACTGAACGAAAACTTAACTTTTTGTGCTTTTACTTAGCTTTACTTGCGTTTACATTTTCATCGTATGTGTAAACGCAAATATTACCCTACCATAAAATAGACAGCGTAAAGTTTAAAAAGTATTCACTCGTCACACATTTAAATATTCCAATAAATTACCGCCTGTATTAGGGGCTGTAGATCTTTGCTATTCTATTTTTGTTCTCTTTGAGCATGCTTTTATCGCGGCGCTTAATATGTGGCCTAGTAATCTAAGCGAATATTAAGCAACAAAGAGAAAGGGGTGCTCAAAAGAACCGGTAGGCAGCGCTTGATTGGCTTTTCTACTATGTTATCGGCTGACTCACATGGAATAACCATGCTACGCAGCCTCTGCCTTGTATAAAATCCAATCAAACTGCTGCAAAAATGAATCTGAAAGATCAACAGCCCCGAGTGAATGACAGAGCATCACCGTCACACCATCAACTAAATCTAGCGCACAACAACATGTAACTAAATGACGAAACCACACTAAATAGCTAATACCTTTTTTTAATAAGAGTCATTACAATAAGTTAAATATGAAGTATGAGCACTGATACATAAAAAATGAGCGCTTTGCGCTCATTCTTTTATTAAAATTACATCAAGAATGCAATCAGTACCCCGGCTTATGAGGTAGCCTGAAAAACAGTGCGTACAATACGGGGATAACACCAAGCGTCAATAGTGTTGAAAACAATAGCCCCCCCATAATACTCAATGCCATCGGCTCCCACATTTCTCCTCCACCTAAATAAAGAGGAACCAGACCTAATACCGTTGTGGCAGTCGTCAATAAAATAGGCCTCATACGCGCCTGTGCTGCATTAACGATGGCCTCTATGGGTGAATCTGGTAACTCATCCAATTCAATCTTAATCCGCTCTAACAACACAATCGCGTTATTAATAACGATACCAGCGAGAGAAATAACCCCTAACAATGTCATAAAGCCAAAGAAAGATTGGCCAATCAACAACCCTGCAACAACGCCTATGAACCCAAGTGGTATGGTGGCTAACACCATTGCCGATTTGCGAAGTGAATTAAATTGACCGATTAGCAATATAACAATAATTAGAACTGCAATTGGTAGCTTATCTGCGATGGATTGATTTGCTTTCCCCGATGACTCAGCTTCACCACCTAGCGCATAATCATAGCCAAACGGCCACTGTTGCTTTTGCTCATCTAGCCAAGGAGTAATTGCAGCAAACCCTTCGCTTGCCGTGATCCCTTCAACTTGTGCACCTACGACCACTGACTTTAATCTATCACGACGGAATATCTGCGCGTTTTCCCATACCACATGAATATCGGCAACTTGCTTAAGCGGAACCGAGTTTCCAGATGACTGTGAATAAACAACCATCGCCTCAAGCTTGCTAATATCTTGTCTATCTGCTGCAATTGAGCGCAAAGTAACGGGAATGATATCATCCCCTTCTCGATACTGCGTTAGCTCTAAACCACTTAAGCCGGTTTGCAGTGATGTCGCAATATCTTTACTTGATACACCCGCTCTGCGTGCTCTTGTTTGATTAATATCAATCTGTAGTTTTTTTATCGGCATCCCCCAGTCATCGCTAATTGACTTCAAACCAGGTGTTTGTCGCATTTTATCTTTTAACTGGGCAACAATTTGCATTACTTCCGCGGTATCACTACCAGACACTCTAAATTCAACAGGGTTTGCGATAGGCGCGCCATTTTCAATTTTCCGCTGCTTCAGTAATAAATCAGGGTGACGTGCTAGCGCATAGCCTTCAATGTTCGCCATCATTTCATCGATGATTTTATAAGAAGTCACTGACACTATCATCAGAGCGTAATTTGAACTTGTTGACTCTGGTGTGTGTGTTAACAAAAAACGAGGACCACCATTACCGATATAACTTACCCATTTAGTAACACCTACTGGTTGCTTTTCATTCACTTGCAGTTGCGATTGTAAATAACCTTCCATATCAGAAACCAATGCTTCAGTCGTCTGCAACCGTGTACCTACAGGCAATTCCAGCTCAACTTTGAAGTAAGCGCGATCTGAGGGAGGGAAAAAAACATTTGGAATTAATTTCAACCCTTGAATGGCCAACAATAGCATGCCAATGCAAACGGCAACTGTTAGCCACCTAAACTTCAGTAGCGTATATAAAATACGCCTGTAGCTACTATAAATCCCCCCCGCATATGGGTTAACATCTTGTTTAACATTCACTTTGGTAAAATAGACACACAGCATCGGGATCATCGTCATCGCCAATAAGCAAGAGCACAGTAAAGTGATCGTCACAACTTTAAAGAGTGAGGCTGTATATTCACCCGTTGATGATTCAGCGAGAAAGATTGGCAAGAATGCCGCACCGGTAGTCAGTGAAGAAACCAACAAAGGGACTTTTAATTCGTTGGCAGAATCCACAGCAGCATCTATGGCTCGCTTGCCTTTTTCCATTTGAACCATGATATTTTCTGACATAACAATGCCATTATCTACCAACATTCCCAGCGCGATGATCAATGCAGCCAACGATATTTGATCAATCGAGATATCAAAGAACGACATCACTAATATGCCAAATACCATACTCATGGGGATCAAGCTAGCAACAATCAAACCAGTACGAAAACCTAAGCTAAACAACATAACTAAGGTCACAACTAAAATAGCTTGAAATAGATTAGAGGCAAAATCATTGACTTTTTGTTCCACTTCTTGTGGCAGGAAAGACAACAGCTTAAACTCAACACCTATTGGGTAAACCCCCTCTAAATAGCGTATACTTTCAAGAACTTGTTCACCTAACGCTAGATTGTTTCCACCTGCCCGCATTGAGATAGCCAATGTGAGTCCAGAGTCTGTTCCTACCCGTACTTTGCTTTTTGCCGGATCAACATAATCTCGGTACACCTTAGCGATATCAGCCAAAGAAATAACTTGATCACTGCCTGGAATATTTATAATCGTTTGTGCGATATCTTCTATAGACTCAAAATTACCACTTGGTTCAAGAGCTAACGTTTCATCATCAATATACAGTGACCCACCTGGGTTAACGATATTTCTCGCCGACAATTGGTCTTTTAACTGATTTGCCGATAACCCGAGGGCCGCCAACCTAGTATTTTCAAACTCTATAAATACACGCTGCTCTTGCGTACCGTAAATATCAACCTTTGCCGCCTCTGGTAGGCGTAAAAAAGCATCTCTGACTTGCTCAGCCACTTCCTCCATTTCTCGATAACTGTATCCTTCCGCCGTTAAACCTATCACGATGCCAAAGACGTCCCCAAACTCATCATTTACGATAGGTGTTTGCGCTCCATTGGGTAAATCTCCTTCAATACTTTGAATTTTTCGTCGTAGGTTATCCCAAATAGGCCGCATATCCTTGTAGCTTTCTTTGATATTCACACTAACAATTGACACACCCGTTTTTGACGTACTGGTAATAAAGTCTAACTCGGGGATTTGTTGCGCCACCTTTTCAATTTGATCAGTGACCAGCTCTTCAACACGCTGTGGACTCGCACCTGGAAATTGCGTAACCACTTGTGCAGTACGAATGATGAAACCTGGGTCATAATCTTTTGGCATGTTATTAAAAGCCGATAAGCCAAATAGTAACAATGCGGCAAAAATAACCCACGCAGTTCGGTTATTCTCTAATGCTAAACGCGTTATATTCACTATACACCCTCACTGAATTTTACAATTTGCCCTTGCGTTACTTTACTCATACCTGCAGTAACTACATGCACACCTTCCGTCAAACCGGAAATTACCGTAAATCCAAATGGTGTAATATCACCAACATTTATAGGTGTTTTAACTACTTTTCCTTTACCTTGCTCAACACGTGTTACTGTCCAAACAAAGTTACCGCTGCTATCTTTTAATACCGTTTTAATTGGCACATAAATTTTGTTTTTCTGACCTTTTCGTACACTGGCCATGACTCGAGCTGTCATGCCTGGGAGCACGTTATAGCCTGCTGGAGGAAGCATACTCAATGTCACCTCATAGGTTTTAGTCACATCATCGGCTTGTGTACTTACTTCAACAAAACTCAACGGAAACTGTTTCCCAGGTATCGCAGCAAACTCAGCAAATATTTGTGCTGGCGTTTCTTTTGATACTCTCACCATCATACTTTCTGGCACATTAATTTTTAGGTTAATACGCTCAATATCCTGTAACGTTGCGATTGTTTGCTTCGCCTGGACCTCTTCAAATTTTTCTATATGTGTTCGTGCCACCACCCCACTAAACGAGGCATGCAACATCGTATAGTCCAAATTATTATTCGCTGTTGCCAGCTTACTTTTTGCACTGGCAAACTGTGCTTTTAGCTGATCATAATCCGCTTGAGAAATAGTACCCGAAGTTATGAGTTGCTTTGCCCGCCCAAAATCAGCTTCAGCTTTATCAAATGCTGCTTGAGCTTCATCTAAGGCTAATTTATAGTTGGTATCGTCCAACTGAGCAATCACGTCGCCTTTTTGAACCTCCTCACCTTGTTTGAACAATAAAGAGATAACTTCTCCCGCGACTTTAAAAGATAAGTCAGCCGTATTTGCCGCATCCACCACTGCTGGAAACTCTTGCAGAGGACCATCATGATGAACAGCCACAGTCATCACTCGCACAGGTCTAAGTACCGGTTCGTCACTCTGTTGGGTCACTTGCTCACTGCATGCGCTGACCATTGCTAATAAAATGCCGGAAAACAACACGTGTTTAGTTCGTTTATAATTCATATTGGGCTCCTAGTTTTGCGCCATTTTATTTTTTGTCATACTGCTAACAAAGTTGTTAACCCAAATATCCAATACAGCTTTCACCGCTTGGACATTTTCTTCGCCATTCGCTTTAATGACCGCTTCAAGTTGCTTGCTGGCCGTCATCATAAATACAGGTTCAATTTGCTCAGCAATATAGAAAGCTGACTCTAAAGATACTGAAGTAACCACTTCGGTTTGCTCTGTCGCAGCTAAGTACGCGCTTTTACCAGCGTTGTAAACAAGCTTAACGGGAACAAAATCTCGCACATCTAACGATGTTTCTTGAAAATCAATATTCGTAAAGGCACCTTTTACAACCAATGTATTCTCGCTAAGTACCGACGGTTTAACGGTAACGACTTGGTAATATGGTGACAGCTTCTTTTGCAACTGAGATTGCATATAATGACTTAACTTAATTATATGAGATTGATTAATCGATAAAAATTCTGCGTTATCATTCGCGTTTAGCCACACTTCAAACTTCGGCAAGTAGATGGTTTTGATTTGCTGCATTCGCGCTTTATTCAGTTGAGGCGAACGGTACATTAATACATCAGGGTATTCTTCATTTGGTTTAAGTAATTGATAATCTTCTAAGAACCCCGTTTGTGTGTGTTGCACTGAACTACATGCACTAACCAACAAGCCAAAAAGAATGATACATATCATACGAATGAGAGGCATATAAAAACTCCATTTAGAACACTTAATAACAATTGCACTATAAAAACATCAATTAGCTTATCCATACATGACGTAAATGTACGTATTTGCAAATAAATGTAACCTAGTCGATTAAATTGTAAGTATAGAGATAAGGTAGAAAAAAGAGACAAGAAGTCTATGAGTGTATTTAGTATGGGTTGAGTATGTACTGCAAATTGATCCCCAGTGTGATCGTGTGTTTACCTTCGAGTATTACCACTTTTATTACCAAAAAGCAGCTCTATTGAGCTGCCCAAACCTTAGTAAATGAATTAACAGATACCTGTAATATTACACATTTGATCAGGCCCTGATGCCGAAAAGCAATCAGCTGAACAAGCTTGTGATTCAACTGGACAGCGATAAGATTGGTAACTGCTACCACCGGCTATATTCGGTGTCATATGATCTGCAATTGCAGTGCTATCTTTGGTCAAGGTTTTTAATTGCGTTTTTTTAGTTTGATATTCATTTGTTATTCCTTTTATTTTTCCTTGGATATAAATATTTTCATATCCCCCAATTCAAAATTACAGATAAAAGGAACAAAAAACAACAAAAAACATACAACTAGTACAAATAAACACCTAGCCGTCACATCCTCTATCAGCTAGCCACTTATCATACCCCTCTTTTTTATTATCAATACCCTAACATCGCAACCAAACTGATCATATCAATATGAATTGTATTACCCCTTTTCTTTCCAGTTTGCTTTAACCTGCAATGATAATTTATTAATGCTAACCTTTTGAATATAGAGTGTGGGACTACACCCCTTAATATTCAGAATGTTAGATTGCTTTTAAATGATACGTAATGGTGTCGTACCAACAAACTAAATCGGTATTACGTCAACGCTTAGTGTTAGCATGACACCATAACACCAAATAAAATTGCATTAATATCAAATTGTTGCAATCTTTAACTTGGTAGTAATTGCAAGTATGCTAAAGTGTTTCTTCGTTAAATGTACCTTTTAATTATTCATTTTCTTTCTTAATAGAGGCTATATGGCAGAGCAATATTGGATTGGTGACTTCTTTATTGACGTTTCTAGAAATCAAATTACCAAAAGTATGCAACCTCAAGTCATTGCACCCAAAGCATTAGCTGTTTTGACCTACTTAGCTGAGAATCAAGGCCAAGTTGTCAGCCATGACGCACTATTAAGCGCAGTTTGGCAAGATACCATTGTATCCACTAACACACTCCAAAGAAGTATCGCACAATTGAGAAAAGCATTAGGGGATGATGGTAAAGGTCAGGCTTATATTAAAACCCATGCCAAACAAGGATACAGTTTAGAATGTGAAGTAAAGTGGCATAAAGATGCTCAACCCACAACATGGCAGGTAAGTAACCCAAGTCCCATACAAGACAATCACACTGATGCCGCATTAGTGAATAAATCACCCATTACTGATGTCGAATGCATGCACACAGTGCATGACGAACCAAGTGAACATAGTCATGATCCACACCCTTTATCACGCTTGAAGCGCATTTCTCTACCACTTATGCTTTGCATCATCATGCTCATGACTATCGGATACTTCTCGTATACTGCTCAGCAACACCCAACACTCTCTTTTTCTGAGCTGCGCGCATTAACCGCCACCGATAATAAAGAAAGCGCAGGTATTTATTCACCGGATGGCCAATACATTGTTTTTCATCGTTATTCACAAGCTTACTGCGTTAACAATATTTGGGCTAAAAATATCGAAACACAACAAGAGTTTCGGTTAACCAAAAACGTAGATACATTTGGTAGCCATAGTTTTTCCCATGATGGTAAAACATTGGCTTTTATTCAAACAATTGACTGCAGCAAACCTATCACTCAAAAAAAATGCTATAAGCTTATGAGTTTGGATTTTCACGAAGCCATTAAGTCTGCTCAATCGCCCCGTCAAATGATGGAATGCAATAACTCAGAAATAAGAACGCCAAGATGGCTAAATAATAATGCCATCGCCTTATTACAAAAAACGTCAGATCGTTGGAAGTTAATTAACTATTCCGTCAGTGACAATACCACTGAAGTTATCTATGAACTCACAAGTGGAAACATAATCTATTATGATTACTCTGTAGCTGACGACCTCTTTGCAGTCACCACGGTGCATGAGGATGGTCATTACTATATAAAAATCTTAGCCTCTGATGGACATCTTATTTCCAGTCATCGCATTAAAAAGCCACCTGGCATAAAAAGCTTTAGATTTATTACCCCGAACTTCTCCCCGCTTAAAGAACAACTCGTTTTTAGTACGGGTAAGCAATTGTTTACCTTGAGCTATGATGGTGAAGTACGTCAAGTAAGCTTACCTTTGGATGAACCGATGGGCACGCCCATATTCCATCCGAATGGGGAGCGTATGTTAGTCATTAAAGGATACTACGACAGTGATATCGCCACAAAATCACTGTCTCCAATAGCACAAGAAAACGATCCGTCCATTATTGAACGCTCCAACGTCGGAGAAGCAAATGCTGTGCAACAGCCTCATGGTGAATTGATAGCCTACCGTTCTGAACGCTCTGGTGAAGATCAAATTTGGTTAACTGATGGCAACCACTCAAGACAACTCAGTCGGTTCCCTATGGACACCTATATTTATGGTATTGATTGGTCAGCCGATGGCCAGAGCCTGTTGGTTAATGCCAATAATACCTTAGTAAAAGTCGAGCTTAATTCAGAACATCACCCTTATGTCTTCTCTTTTCAAGTACGGCAGCTTTTTCAGTGGGACAGCGATGCGCATAAGGCTTTAGCGCTCGTAAGAGTAAAAGGTATCATAGAGTTTGCAGAGCTTAATTTAACCGACTCGACAATGCGGATCCTCACCGATAAACCTGTTTATTGGGCTGTAAAGAGTGACAATGGTACACTTGTCTATCTAGACCATATGGAGCGATTTTGGCGCTCTGGACCTATTGAAGATACAATCATTGACGCCCTGAATAATCAAGGTAGCGATACTTATCGCTTTGTAATACAAAACAATACGCTTTATGGCGTTAACGATGATCTACAATTGTGGTCGTACTCGCTTGCAGAAAACCAGTTTAAACACATTGGAGAATTACCTAAAACCTTAGATTATTTAACCGATATCAATCAAACCCAGCTTTTTATGACTTTGAGAATTTCAGCAAAAAAAGAAGTGGCTGAACTCCTTTTAAAATAATGGAGCCGTCGTATAAGGCGATACGCTTGAATGTAAAAAAGCCCAAGCAAAAGCTTAGGCTCTTTTATATGTAGTAATACATAAAATAACTGACTAAAAGACAACTGTCTCTGAGCCTATTCACGATAAACTTACCAGTTTATCTCTACATAATATGATTCATTTGATAACCAGATGCTTACCCGCTCTACATTGGCCGCAAATAAAGTCAGGGCTTGTTTCAATTTTTTTTCTTCAACCTCATGACTATTAAATACCACACTCACACTTGAAAGTTCTTGCTCACTACTCACTTTCATCGCGTTTGAGATACGATTAGTAATTTCATCAATCTGCATATCACATTCTCATCAGTAAACTGTACTTTATAATTGCTGCCCTCAAGAACCCATTATAGGCACAATTCAAGTCCAGCGACACTAAGTTACTAAGTTCATTACTACCGATTTTTTCATTTTTAGCAATAAAGTTAATATTTTACCTTTTTGGGATAGCGCTTCCAAAGCCATCATTCTTATTTTCTGAATGTATTTTCTCGCCTGCATCATAGTGTTTTTTTAATCGATGTGCACTTAAAAATACGCATAAGGCCCATGTCCTTCATTTTCTGCTTTTCTTTTTTTACCCTATTCACCAAGCCTTTCATTTTGTTTGATCATTCTTTAATGGCCTTTTCTAAGCTGCAAATCAAGGTGCCACAAAATACTAAAACTGGCCATAAGTAGGGCTAATTAAGATACAGCCAAACATATCGCGAAATGACTGTTGCCTATTAGTTGGCGGTTTATTATTTTACTAAACTGCTCGCATATTTCATCATCTAAGTCGTTCAATAAACAGCGCCCTCCCTATTAACTCCAAAGTTCAAGCTCTCTCTATT